>JBBSSJ010000150.1:0-11278 GCA_038242095.1 Cytophagales bacterium | reverse complement strand
TATACTTTAATCTCGACGTCTACACCGCTGGGCAATTCCAGCTTCATGAGGGCGTCGACGGTTTTAGCGCTCGAAGAGAAAATATCCACCAGGCGCTTGTACGTGCACAGTTGGAATTGCTCTCGCGACTTCTTATTGACGTGCGGCGAGCGCAGTACCGTGAATTTTTCTATTTTAGTAGGAAGCGGGATGGGACCGCTAATCACAGCACCCGTCGCCTTTACTGCCTTAACAATTTTCTCCGCCGAAGCATCGACCAGCATGTGGTCAAACGATTTCAGCTTGATGCGAATTTTCTGATTCATTCTAATGATTTGTATACTGGTTCATAAAATCATGTCCGTTCCCGACGAACTCCCACCAACGAAAGAACCATTTGCTTCGCCGATGAATTTTATTTTTATGTCTGTCGAAAGAGATTGAATAATAAGCTTTCCTTTCTTCCTTTCATCCATTCTCTTTTTTCGCCACGGGGCGCCCTGCTCAATTCTAAGCATTCACCGCGCCACCTTTCGCTTTCGTGATCACGCCATCGGCCAGGCCGGAAGGAATAATGTCATAGTGCGAGAAGGTGAGGCTAGCCGTAGCACGACCCGAAGTGATCGTACGAAGGTCGGTCACGTAGCCGAACAATTCAGACAGGGGCACATCAGCCTTAACCACTTGTGAACCGGCTTTGGTATCCATGCCTTTCATAACACCGCGGCGACGGTTCAAGTCGCCCGTGATGGGACCCGTGTATTCTTCAGGAGAAACTACTTCGACGCCCATGATGGGTTCGAGCAACTTGGCCCCAGCGTGACGGGCTGATTCTTTGAAGCCGATCCGAGCGGCCATCTCAAAAGAGAAGGAGTCGGAGTCTACATCGTGGAAAGAGCCATGGTACAGGCGCACTTTCATCGAATCAAGTGGATAACCGGCCAAAGGACCGTTGTTCATGGCGTCGGCGAAGCCCTTCTGGATCGAAGGAATGAACTCGCGGGGGATTACACCACCCACAATTCCGTTGACAAACTGTAAGCCCTGCTCAATTTCTTTGCCCTCTTCGGCGTCGTCGCGTGGTCCGATTTCAAAGGCGATGTCGGCAAATTTACCGCGACCACCCGTTTGCTTCTTGTATACTTCGCGGTGATCGAAAGTCTTGGTGAGTGCTTCCTTGTACGCAACCTGGGGTGCGCCCTGGTTCACTTCTACTTTGAACTCGCGACGCATCCGCTCGATAATGATTTCCAGGTGCAGCTCACCCATGCCGCGGATGATCGTTTGGCCCGTCTCCTCGTCCGTGTTGACTTGCAGCGTGGGATCCTCTTCGATCAGCTTGGCAATGGCGTTACCGAATTTGTCCTGATCGACCGATTTCTTAGGCTCAATGGCGTAGCCGATAACCGGCTCAGGGAATACCATCGACTCAAGAACGATCGGATTCTTCTCGTCGGACAGCGTGTCGCCCGTTTTGATATCTTTGAAACCAACCACAGCACCAATATCACCGGCTTCGAGGCGGTCAATTTGATTTTGCTTGTTGGCGTGCATTTGGAAAATACGTGAGATCCGCTCTTTGTTGCCCGAACGATTGTTCAAGACATAAGAGCCCGATTCCAGCGTTCCAGAATAAGAGCGAATGAAGCATAGGCGTCCAACGTAAGGGTCCGTAGCAATTTTGAATGCCAGAGCACAGAATGGATCACCACCATCGGCATTGCGCGTAGTTTCTTGCTCCGTGCGGGGGTCGGTTCCGATAATAGTACCGCGATCCAGGGGTGAAGGCAAAATCGCCATCACATAGTCAAGCATCGTCTGTACGCCTTTGTTCTTAAAGGATGAACCACACACCATCGGCACAATCTTCATGCTGATGGTTGCGGCGCGCAGCGCAGCCAGGATTTCATCTTCCGAAATTGAAGCGGGATCGTCGAAGTATTTCTCCATCAGCGTGTCGTCAAACTCGGCAACGGCTTCAAGCAACTTCTCGCGCCACTCTTTGGCTTCCTCGATCATGTCCTCAGGAATGGGCACTTCTTTAAAGGTCATGCCCTTATCCTCTTCATTCCACTCGATACCTCGGAAGTTGATCAGATCGACCACGCCCCGGAAGTCATCCTCAGCGCCGATCGGCAATTGCAAAGGCACGGCGTAGCTACCGAGCATTTCCTTTACCTGATTGCAAACCATCAGGAAATCGGCCCCGGAACGGTCCATTTTGTTTACAAAGCCGATACGGGCAACGTTGTAGTTGTTGGCCAGACGCCAGTTGGTCTCCGACTGCGGCTCGACGCCGTCGACGGCGCTGAAAAGGAAAACCAATCCGTCCAAAACACGGAGGGAACGGTTCACTTCCACCGTGAAATCCACGTGACCGGGGGTATCGATGATGTTGATATGGTATTTCTCATCGCGGTACATCCAATCGACCGTCGTAGCGGCGGAGGTAATCGTGATACCCCGCTCCTGCTCCTGCTCCATCCAGTCCATGGTGGCGGCACCGTCGTGTACTTCACCAATCTTATGGCTTACGCCCGCGTAGTACAAAATACGCTCGGTGGTGGTAGTTTTGCCCGCGTCGATGTGAGCGGCAATCCCGATATTCCGGGTCAATCTTAAATCACGTGCCATACTGGTGGTGAATTTTTATAGGTCTGTTACTAAATGTAATGCGGCTGAAAAGGGGCGGGTTAGTGTAGCTAGTACCCACCTTTTAAAAAAATCGAGTCGCAAAATTAAGATTTTTTATTTTGAAAAACAATAGCGTGTTTATTTTTTCTTTAAGATACTGGGAAGCATTCTCAAGAATGCCTAAAACAAAAAGCCCGCTCCTTGCGAAGCGGGCTTTCCCGATTTTTTTCAAAAAACTTAAATCCTAGAAACGGAAGTGAGAGAACGCCTTGTTGGCCTCAGCCATGCGGTGCGTATCATCTTTCTTCTTCACGGCAGCACCTTCACCTTTGGCGGCAGCCATAATCTCGGCGGCCAGGCGGTCCATCATCGTCTTTTCGCCGCGCTTGCGGGCGTAGCTGATGAGCCATTTCATGCCTAAAGAATTCTTACGCTCGGGGCGAACTTCGGTAGGTACCTGGAAAGTAGCGCCACCCACGCGGCGGCTTTTCACTTCCACGCCAGGTGTTACGTTGTTCAGCGCCTTACGGAACAATTCCAGACCGCTGTCGCTGGTTTTCTTTTCGATCAATTCAATCGCGTCGTAAAAAATGGTGAAGGCGGTGCTTTTCTTACCGTCCATCATCAGGTTATTTACAAACTTGGTCACTTGCACGTCCCGGAACTTTGGGTCAGGCAGGATGTACCGCTTTTTTGGTTTTGACTTCCTCATGAGTACTTGTTGTTTTTAAAATTAGGTTTCGTTTTGGCAACTTATTCACCCCGCGCGTCGCCGAGCGGGATTACTTCCCTTTTATAGCAAAGAATATTTCCTTCTAAAAAGTCAAGACAGTCACGGTATTACTTCTTCTTACCGCCTTTGGCTGGTGCTGCGGCGGGTTGCCCTGGCTTCGGACGCTTTGCGCCGTACTTGGAGCGGCGCTGCTTGCGGCCGTTGACACCGGAGGTATCCAATGCACCCCGGATGATGTGGTAACGCACACCGGGCAGATCTTTTACCCGGCCGCCGCGAATCAGCACGATGGAGTGCTCCTGCAGGTTGTGGCCTTCACCGGGGATGTAGGCGTTTACTTCTTTCTGGTTGCTGAGGCGCACACGAGCCACCTTACGGAGGGCCGAGTTGGGCTTCTTGGGCGTCGTGGTGTACACGCGAGTGCACACGCCGCGACGCTGCGGGCAGGAATCCAAGGCCGGAGACTTGGACTTCCACGTCATTTTTTCGCGTCCTTTACGGACCAATTGTGAAATAGTAGGCATTTAACGATTTGATTTTGAACGATTAAGGAACCGTTCTGATGTATTGATACAGTTTTTGTGAAAAAATCGGACTGCAAAATTAAGGAAATCAACGGGTTTTCCCAAAAGTTGGTTTGCAATATTTTTATTGGCAAGCTTATTTACAGTGCATGGCCATCAACGCCGGTACTTACAACAAATAGGTTCTTAACTTTGCCTGATTCTGTTTTAAAAGCTGACTGGCCATTCCAACGCTACCGATACGGTAAGGTTTCAGTCAATCCAAAACCATAATGATCTCAACAAAAGATACCAATACCAAAATAACCGTCGCTTACGGCGACGGCATCGGCCCCGAAATCATGGACGCCACGCTCCGCATCCTCGACGCGGCGGGCGCGCGCATCGAGCCGGAAGTCATCGAAATTGGTGAGAAAGTCTATCAAAGTGGCAGCAAGGCGGGTATCCAGCCCAGCGATTGGGATTCGCTTCGCCGCAATAAAGTGTTTCTTAAAGCCCCCATCACGACGCCCCAGGGCGGCGGCTTCAAAAGTCTGAACGTAACGGCCCGTACGACTTTGGGGCTTTTTGCCAATGTGCGGCCCTGCATGGCGTATTCGCCCTACGTTGAAACCAAGCATCCGCTGCTGGATTTGGTAATTATTCGGGAGAACGAGGAAGATCTTTACACGGGCATCGAGCACCGGCAGACTAATCAGATGACCCAGTGTCTTAAGCTGATTTCGCGGCCCGGTTGTGAGAAAATCATCCGCTACGCCTTCGAATACGCCCGCGCTTATAACCGTAAAAAGGTTACCTGTCTTTCCAAAGACAACATTATGAAAATGACCGATGGATTGTTTCACCGCGTGTTCGACGAAATTGCGGCCGAATACCCTGACATCGAAAAGGAACACTGGATCATCGACATCGGCTCGGCGCTACTGGCCGACGAGCCGGAGCGCTTTGGCATCATCGTGACGCTAAATCTCTACGGCGATATAATCTCCGACATCGCGGCTCAGATCGCGGGCTCAGTGGGTATGGGCGGCTCGGCCAACGTGGGTGAGCAGTGCGCCATGTTCGAGGCCATCCACGGTTCGGCGCCCGATATCGCCGGACGCGGCATTGCTAATCCTTCCGGCCTGCTCAATGGGGCCATCATGATGCTGGTCCACATCGGGCAGGGCGACGTGGCGGCCAAGGTCCATAACGCTTGGCTCAAAACGATCGAGGATGGCATTCATACGGGCGATGTGTACCAGGAAGACGTGAGCAAGGAACGTGTGGGTACTAAAGCCTTTGCCGATGCCGTGATCGAAAGATTGGGACAAGCACCCGTACACTTTAAGGAAATCAGCTACGCCGCCGCGCCCAAGCCCATTCATATCAGCGCGGGCCGCGAGTCGCAAGAAGCCAAAGAATTGGTGGGCGTCGATATTTTTCTGGATTGGCATCAGGGCTCCGCGCAGGAACTGGGCGACCAACTCTTAGCCTTAGCCGATTCTCCGCTCAAACTAAAAGTCATAACCAACCGGGGCGCGAAAGTTTATCCCGATGGCGTACCCGAAACCTTCTGCACGGACCACTGGCGCTGTCGCTTCAGGGGTAAGGACGATTCGGGGCAGCCAATAGACAAAACTGCCATCTGGCAACAACTTGCGCTGCTCAACGAGCACGGCTTCGACACCATCAAAACCGAAAACCTTTACACCTTCGACGGAAATGCGGGCTATTCGTTGATGCAGGGAGAATGAGAAATGAGGAGGAAAGGATGAGAGGAAAACGCAAAGGCCGAAAGCTGACCCTGCAACGGACCGCGCCAATCGTTGAAAGCCATTATATCCTTTCAATTTTTTGTAAAAAAAAACGTTAGTTCAGCGTAGAATTTTCTTAAAGAACTATGAATAAATATTTGAAAGTACCCTCAACGGGCTTGTGGCTTGTGGCTTTTTGTATTTTGTTGCAAGCCTGTAACCCCGCGATGCAGGCTTACAAAAACGGCGTCAAGAAGTTTGAGAACGGCGAGTACGACCTCGCCCTGAAAGATTTGCAGCGCGCCGCCGAGGGCAACTACGAGGCCGCCCGCACCAACTACCTCATTGCCGAATCGTACCGCTTGTCCAACCGCTATCAAGAATCCATTCCCTTTTATAAAAAGGCGATGGAAGCCGGAACCGACGATCCGAATGCTCGCTTCGAGTACGCCTACGCTCTGAAAGCGTCCGGCCAGTACGACGAAGCCCGTCAGGAGTTCGCGCAATTCGCGGAGAACGAGAAAGCAGATAAGACTTTAAAAGAACGCGCGTTGCGCGAGGTACAAACGCTTCAAATTACTGACCGCCTTAAGCTAAAGCAAGCCGAGGTGACGGTGCTTGATCTGCCTTTCAACACGCCTGGCGCAGAGTTTGGCCCGACCATTTTGGGCGATGAATTGGTAATGTCGGCGTCGCGTAAGGAGAAGATTTATAAGAATAATGGTCAAGCCATGTTGGGCCTTTACAAAATTAAAATCGGTGAGCAACCCAGTGAAGCAAGCGGTAGCCCTACTTTGTTCAGCGGTAATATTTTTGCCGAGGATGCCAACGAAGGTTCACCCGCTTTCTCGCCCGATGGTAAAACGCTCGTCTTCGCGCGCGGCAACACGGGTAAGCGCAAGGGGACGCAGGATGTAGACCTGTACCTGAGCCGGTTGGTCAACGGCCAATGGTCGGAGGCTAGCTATCTTCCCGTTAATGATTCCCTGGCCTGGGACGGCTCACCCGCTTTCTCACGCGATGGTAAAACGCTTTATTTTGCTTCCAATCGCGCGGGCGGCGCGGGCGGCATCGACCTGTACCGCACGAATATGGACGCCTCAGGACGTTTCAGTCGGCCCGTTAACATGGGCAAGGACATCAATACCGCCGGTGATGAGATGTTCCCTTATATTTCAGCCGACAACAAACTGTACTTTGCTTCTGACGGCCACCCCGGCCTGGGTAAGCTCGACCTCTTCGTCGCAATACGTTCGCAGGGCGTGATTTCGATTGAGAACCTGGGACTCCCGTTCAACACGCCGCAAGACGATTTTGGCCTTGTTTTCTATGAGGATCAGGAAAACGGCTTTTTCTCGTCCAACCGTCCCGGCGGGAAAGGCGACGACGATATTTATTTCTTCTCCAATCCCGTGGTGGAAACGGTTGATTCGACGATTCTGGCGCAGAATGACCCGACCAATCCGATGAATCCTAACAACCCCAACTACCTCAAAGGCGAGTTGAAAGTAGTGCGCTATTTTCTGGAAGGTACCGTCCTGGCCAACAACGCCACGCCCGCGCCGATTGACTCGGCCAGGGTGCGGATTCTGTCCGATAGCGCCGATGTGGAACTGGCTCAACTTACGACGGGCATGGCGGGTGATTTTGGCCGCTATAATTTGCAGGAAGGAAAGGATTATGTGCTGCTGGTCGAGAAAAAGGGCTACATATCGAAGCGCGAGCCTTTTTCGATGGATGGCAAGAGCATTCCGCCGATTTTTCTGAACAAAGTCCTGACCGATACGACCTACCGCGTGACGGTAAGGCTTGACGACCTGGAACTGAATAAGACCTTCGTACTCGACAATATCTATTACGACCTGAACAAGTACAACATTCGTCCCGATGCGGCGCTGGAACTTGACAAGCTCGTGCAAATCCTGAAAGATAACCCCACGGTGAATATTGAGCTCGCTTCCCATACCGACGCCCGCGATACTGACGCCTACAACCAAACGCTCTCACAACGCCGCGCCGAATCGGCCGTGCAGTACCTCGAATCCAAGGGAATCCGTGCCGACCGCCTAACGGCCAAAGGCTACGGCGAGCGTCAACTGATCGTGCAAAACGCCAAGACCGAGGAAGAACACCAACGCAACCGCCGCACGGAATTTACGGTGCTGAGTTATTAGAGATATCCATTGCTGGTTTTCGTTTGTAACGCGAACCTTCGGAAAGCGTGTTTGTAACGCGCGGAAGAATAAAGCAAAACTTAACGACAGCCTCCGCCCAACTGCGGGGGCTGGTTTGTTATAAATCAGCGAAGGCACGAATTTTTTCAATACAGATATTTCCTTCGCATTGGCCTTCGACACATCATAAAAAATGAATCTCAAACACCTAAAAAATCTCACCCTTCTCCTTCTCATCATCAGCCTTAGCTCCTGCGAAATTTTCGGACCAAACCAGGGGCTTTTCTCGTCCCCTTCTCCCCACGAAAAATACGCCCAGTCACTCAAAACTGCCAACCTGGACCAGACCGCGCTGGGCTCGCTTTGGGTGGCGGCAGCAGAGCGCTCCCTGCGCGACTCGCTTCTGATCGTTTTGCCTTATCGCGAGAGCGGCTACTTTCCGGCGCAGTCGCCGCTGGCCGTCGGCTACCGGATTCAGGCGGAGCGCGGCGATGTGCTTTCCATTGTCGTATCGGTGCAGGGCCGGGCCTTGCCCAATGGGGATGCTGCCAAAGTCTTTGTGGATATTTTTGAATTAGACGAAAAGCAGGAACCTGCGCGGGTACTTTCGGCCAAAGCCGACACGACGGGCTTGCGTTGGGAGGTCAAGCGTAGCCGGTTGCACTTAATTCGGGTGCAGCCTGAGTTGTTGCGGAGCGGGCGGTACACGATTTCGATCACGCGGGAGCCATTATTGGCTTTTCCGGTGGAAGGTCGCAACAGCAAACAGATCAGCAGTTTTTGGGGGGCTAACCGCGACGCCGGACTACGAAGCCACGAGGGCGTCGATATTTTCGCGCCGCGTGGCACGCCCGCTCTGGCGGCTATCGACGGCTATGTGTCGCGAGTCGGCACCAATGGCCTGGGCGGTAACGTGGTATTCTTGTCCAGCCAATCGCAGGGTATCAATTTGTACTATGCTCACTTGGACAGCTTCAACGTAGCTACGGGGAAACGCGTCCAGTTGGGCGACACGCTGGGCTTTGTAGGCAACACTGGCAACGCCCGCACGACAGGAACGCATTTACATTTCGGCATCTATCAGTCGGGCGGACGCGGCGCAACGGACCCATTACCCTTCATCCGACAGGGTCTGGGCCAGCCTGAGCAAAAACTCCTTAACGCCGACGAACTCGGCGACACCGCGCGAGTCGTGACCGCCACGCGCCTACGCCTGACGCCCACCAACAAAGCCGAAACTGTAGAGTCGCTGGATCGCAATCAAGTGCTGACGGTACTTGGCGGATCGGCGGGCTGGCTCCGCGTCAGGACGCCGAATGGTACGGAGGGCTACGTAACAGCCTCGGCTACGCGCAAAATTGGAGTATCAATTAATAAAATCAATGTGGCCGCACTTACGCCCGTCTACGACGACGCTTATGAAGACGCGGCGGTGTATGAGATTGTACTCGAAGCCACCACGCTATCCATATTGGGCACCAGCGGGAATTTTGAACTGGTGGAGTTGAATAAAGCCGGAGCTAAAGGTTGGATCAGGGAGGATTGACTAGTTTTACGGCCCAAACAGCGTGTATTTAAAGACTTCTCACCGTTCACCGACCGACAAGCTATCTACCCATGAAAAACCGCACCATTTACTGGTTTCGCAATGATTTACGCCTGCACGATAACGAAGGCTTCCTAAAAGCTACCCAGAAAGCCGGCGAAGTGATTCCAATCTTTATATTCGATCCCCGGTTATTTGAAGACACCACGCGTGGCTTTCGTAAAACGGGTAGCTTTCGTGCGCAATTCATTCTGGAAAGCGTAGCGGATTTGCGGGCGAATCTGAGAAAGAAAGGCGGTGACCTAATCATCAGAATCGGTAAACCGGAGCGTATCCTTGCCGAAATGGCCGAGCAGTACGACGTTGCTGAGGTGCATCTCAGTAAGGAGATCGCGCAGGAAGAAACCGATATTGAATCGTCCTTGAGCAAACGCCTGAAACCACTCAATGTCGACATGGTTTTTACCTGGACCTCGACGCTGTACCACATTCGGGATCTGCCCTTTCCCCTCAACAAACTACCCGCTATTTTTACGGAATTCAGGAAAAGCATTGAGAAAGACGCGACCGTCCGCCCGACGGTCGCCGAACCGGAAGCCCTCACGCTGCCCGCCGATTACGAAGCCGGAGAATTGCCAACCTTATCAGATTTGGGCTTTGCTGAAAACCAAATCCATGAGCCGGACCCGCGCGGCGTGCTCGACTACCAGGGTGGCGAAACGGCGGGTTTGGCGCGGCTGAACGCTTACCTGTGGGAGAGCGACGACATCGCCACTTATAAGGAAACCCGGAACGGGCTGCTCGGAGCAGATTTTTCTTCCAAATTCTCGGCCTGGCTCTCATTGGGTTGTCTTTCGCCCCGCTGGGTCTACGAGGAAATCAAGCGCTACGAAGCCGAGCGTACGGCTAACGACTCGACCTACTGGCTCATATTTGAATTACTCTGGCGCGACTACTTCCACTTCATCACGCTCCGCTGGGGGACCCGGCTATTCAAGCCCTCCGGTTTGAAACTCGAAAAAGACAAGAAATGGAGTCATGATCGGGCACTTTTCGAGAAATGGCAGACAGGCCAAACGGGCGTCCCCTTCGTGGACGCCAACATGCGCGAGATTGCGGCGACAGGCTACATGTCCAATCGGGGGCGTCAAAACGTTGCTAGTTTCCTGGCCCACGACCTGGGCATCGACTGGACCTGGGGTGCGGCCTGGTTCGAGCACCTACTTATAGACTACGACGTGTGCAGCAATTGGGGCAACTGGAACTACGTGGCGGGCGTAGGCAATGACCCGCGCCCCAACCGCTATTTCAACCAACGTTCCCAAGCTACGCGCTATGATTCTGAGGGTGACTACGTGAAGCATTGGCTACCGGAACTGGCCCAAGTACCCGCCGACAAAATTCACCGGGTGTGGCAGTTGACGGATGACGAGCAAAAGGAATACGGGGTAGTTTTAGGTCAAGGTTATCCGCTGCCAACCGTGGAAATGAAGTAAGTTCAATTGCGCAAACCCATTGCATCGCGGTAAGCAGGATTTTTGAGCAGTGTTTTCGCCACCAGCATTTCCCCTTTCGCGTTGAAATGCCCGTCGCAGGGAACATAAAAGGAAGGCCACACCTTGGGGTTCATCTTGTAGATAACCGGCAGCAAATTGATATACGTTGCGCCGTACTTTTGGCAAAGGGCCTCGATTCGGGGCGATAGGTCATCTTTGGGTTGCTGGGCGTAGGCGCGCACGTCGGGCAGGATAGGCATCCCGATCAGGATTACTTTTTTGCCCTTAGCCGCTCTCAACAATGCTTCCAGCGAGTAGCCAAAATCAAACCAACGGCTCTCGAACGATTCTTTGACAAAGCTGTTTTTGGGCTTGGAATCACTTTCGGCCGACTCCCCTGCCCAATTCATTGCGCAGGCGTAAACGTAGGAGTTCAATTCTATCTCCGCCCGAAGC
>JBBSSJ010000149.1:0-11311 GCA_038242095.1 Cytophagales bacterium | reverse complement strand
GGAATGATATTGGATACGTACTGCAAAAAACGCGGCATGCTTTCGATGGGAAAGATAAAGCCCGACAGGAAAATTGTCGGCATGAGCAGTACTAGCAGCGAGGCAAACATGGCGACTAACTGCGTGTTGGCAATGGTCGAGATGAGTAGGCCGAGGGAAAGCGACAAAAAGGTGAAAAGCAGCGTTTCGGCCAATAGTAAGGGCAGACTGCCATTGAGCGGAATGCCCAGCAAGAAGATGCCTAAGGCGATAATGACGCAACCGTTGATAAACGACAGTAGCAGGTAAGGCAGCACTTTACCGAACAAAATCTGCAATTGCGACAGCGGCGACACCATAAGTACCTCCATCGTCCCCGTCTCTTTTTCGCGGGCAATCGTGACCGAAGTCATCAGCGCCGACACCAACAGCAGCACCATCGCCATCACGCCCGGTACGAAGACGAACGCGCCCCGTAATTCGGGATTGAACACCATGCGCGGCCGCACTTCGATATGCATCGGCGGTACAACTCCCACTTCGTTTTGCTCCCTATTATAGGATTGGATGATGTTGGTTGTATAATTGGTTAGATTGATAGCCGTGTTCTGTTCCGAGGCATCGGCTATAAGCTGTACCTGCGCCGATCCGTCATTCCTGGCAAAATCCTGCGAAAATTTAGGCGGGAACACCACCGCCAACTTTACCTTCCCACGCCGGAACGTAGCCTCCACGTCGCGGTAGGCATTCAGGTTTTGGGTCAATTGAAAATAGCCCGACGACAAAAGGCGGTCAGTGATTTGCCGGCTGTACGGCCCGTGATCTAAATCCAGCACGGCAATCTTGGCATTTTTGATCTCATTGGTCAGCGCGAAGCCAAACAGTAGGACCATCGCCAGCGGCATCCCGAACAGAATTAGCAGCGTCCGCCGATCCCGCAGGATATGAAAGAACTCTTTCTTGACAAAAGCGAGGAAGCGATTCATGTAATGATGGGTGATGAGTGATGAGTGATGAGTGGATGCAGGGCCATGAAATCGGGTGAATCCTATAGCAACGACTAACAATCTTGATGAATTTGAATAGGCCAGCGAGAAAAATAACGCATCATTCATCACTTATCATTTATTTTCCCGACGTGCCTCTGGCCAGAATCTGAAATACGCCGTCCATAGAATCGACACCGTAGTCGCGCTTGAGTTCGGCAGGAGTCCCGAGGGCTTTGATGCGGCCGTCGACCATAATCGAAACGCGGTCGCAATATTCAGCTTCATCCATGTAGTGCGTCGTGACGAAAATCGTGGTCCCGTTGTGGGCAGCTTCGTAAATCTTGTCCCAAAACTGACGGCGCGTAATCGGGTCTACGCCGCCCGTGGGCTCGTCCAGAAATACGACTTTAGGTTCGTGGATCAAGGCCACCGAGAACGCCAAGCGCTGTTTCCAGCCCAGAGGTAGCGATTCCACCAAAGAATCAGCCACATTGTCCAGACCTAGCTCCTGGATAATATTATTGGATTTGGTTTTCAAATCAGCCCGACTCAAGCCGTAGATTCCACCGTAAAAGCGGATATTTTCCCGCACGGTCAGGTCCTCGTATAACGAGAACCGTTGGCTCATGTAGCCGATTCGCTCCTTGATTTGCTCGGATTGTTTGTAAACATCGTAACCCGCCACCGTGGCTTCGCCCGAGGTAGGTGTGAGCAGTCCGCAAAGCATCCGCATGGCTGTTGTCTTTCCCGCACCGTTTGCCCCCAGGAAGCCAAAGATTTCGCCCTGCGCCACCTCAAAGGTGATCTCATCCGTCGCGACGAAGTCGCCGAATTTCTTAGTCAGCTTGTTGGTAGTAACGGCTTTATTCATGCTGCATCAAATCCATGAAACTATCTTCGATACCTGCCTCGATGGGTAGGATTTTTACATCCTGGTGTTGCCGTTCAGTAAGATATTCGCCTACCTGTTTTTCTGATATTCCATCCCGTGTAGTCAAATGTAGAAACTCGCCAAAGGCGTAGCAGGTAATCGTGAACGGAGCTTTTCTTAAATCCTGAATCAGGCGGTAGGTGTCGTTCGCCTTCACGGCAAAAAGTGGTTTCTTGAACAGCTGCTCGACCCCCGAGGGCGTGTCGATGGCCAACACTTTCCCCGTTTGCATGAGCGCGATACGGTCGCAACGGCTGGCCTCATCCATGTAGGGTGTCGAAACCATGATTGTCAGGCCGCGCTTTTTCAGGCTGCCGAGCATCTCCCAGAATTCTTTGCGTGATACCGCATCTACGCCCGTCGTCGGCTCGTCCAGAAACAGTACTTCAGGCTTATGAATCAGGGCGCAGCAGAGGGCAAGTTTTTGCTTCATACCACCCGACAACGCTCCCGCCCAGCGGTTTTTGAACGGCTCCAACTGCACGTAAATCTCGCGGATAAGTTCGTAGTTGGCGGTAAGCGAGGTGCCGAAAACAGAGGCAAAAAATTGCAGATTTTCCTCTACACTTAAATCAGGATAGAGCGAAAAACGCCCAGGCATGTAGCCCACTATCGACCGCAACGCCCGAAAATCGCGGACTACGTCGCGTCCGGCCACGGTGGCACTGCCCGCGTCGGGCAGCAGCAGCGTGACCAGAATTTTGAACAGCGTGGTCTTCCCGGCTCCATCCGGCCCAATCAGCCCGAAGAGCTCCCCCGCTTCTACTGTCAGCGACACATCCTGAACCGCTTTGGTATCGCCGTATGCTTTCGATATGTTTTCGATAGTGATCATAAACCAGCCTGCTCGCCAAACCGTACCTCGCCCGGCATTCCGATTTTTAGGCCACCGTCGTTCTTGACGGCGATTTTCAGGGCGTACACCAAATTCACCCGCTCCTCTTTGGTCTGGATGATCTTAGGCGTAAACTCGGCCTTGCTGGAAATCCAGGTTACCACGCCATCATACGTTTTCATCGCGCCTTCCGGCGCATCCACCGCAACCTGCACTCGCTGTCCGGGCTTGACAGTCACGAGTTGGTCGCCACCGATGTAGGCGCGTAAGGTTATGTTGTCGAGCGCCGCGATTTTGTACAGCGGCTTACCGTAGCTCACTACCTCCCCCGGCTCGGCGTACTTTACCGTCACGATACCGCCAATGGGATTCACAACCGAGGCTTTGTTAATTTGATCTTCAATTTGTTTCACCTGCTCGGCCAGCGGGGCAGCTTCGGCCGCGATACCGCTCCGTTGGGTGTTGAGGGCCGAGGCCTGGGCGGTCCGCTGCTGCCGGGTGAGGGCAATCTGCCGATCCAGGGTTTCGAGTTGGGCGACGATGTCATCGAGTTGTTTGGTGGGGGCGGCTCCGGCCGCAACCAAGTTCTTGGCGCGTTCCTGCTCGCGCACGAGGGTCTTGCGTTGCTGCTGCTGCACGGCAATCTGCTGCTCGTAGGCCGAGAGTAGGACCGGTACTTTGGGGGCTCGGCTTTGTACGGCCTGCTGGCTGGCCAGGATTTGGGCTTTTCGTAGTTGCAATTGCTCGGTGTCGATGCGGCCCACCGTCTGCCCGGAGTCCAGCGACTCGCCTTCCTGAATGGTGAAGCTCGTTAGTGCGCCCGTAGCCTGGGCGGAAACGGTTGTTTCGACCGCCTCGAAGTTACCGTAGGCATCGGCCATGTCGTCGTCGGGATTGCAGGCAACCAGCATCAGGATCAAGCTGCTCAACGATAAGAGCGGGTGGGGCTTCATGAGTTTTAACTTTTAGTTTCCAGTTAGCGTCCGGTATTGGATTTTGGCGAGCAGCAGTTGCAATTCGTGTAATTTCTGGTCGAGCTGGGACTGATTTTCGGCATTGAGCTCGGCAGTATAGGCGCGGGCGGCAATGGACCCGTTGTCGAGTTGCACGGCGGCGGCTATCCTCACTCTAGTGCGCAGGGCCACGATTTCGTCGTCAGTGGCCAGTACAGTAGCCAATTTATCAATTTCAGTTTGTTGTTGTCGAAGTTCAACAGTGAGATTTTTCTCAAAAGTAGCTTGCTGAATGTCGGCTGTCTGGCGGCTAAGGCTGATTATTTGTCGATCGTTATTCAGAGTATAAGCCGAAGAAAGATTCCAATTGAGCTTCAGTCCGCCGATAAAAAAGCCCTTGAAGTCGTTGCTCAGCAGGTTCAGGCCCGGCCTGCCAACGCCGCCCTGGGCGAACAGATTCAGCCGTGGCTTCGTCTTGTGGGCCGACAGCCGGTATTGAGCGTCGTAAAGCGAACGCTGCGCCCGATAAAGCTGTGATTCAGGCCTGTTCAGTTCGACTCCGTCCCCTGTATCAATCTGATTTGATAGTACTCCCACAACCAATTCCGTGCTGTCTGAAATAGGCAAGTCCGTGAGCAAGGCCAATGATTCGCGTAGTCCGTGACGGGTGGCATCCAGTTGGGCGAGACGCTGCCGGGCGGTTAGTAACTCGGCCTGCAGGGCGTCGGCATCCATTTGTGCTACCGTGCCGAAGCGGACGTTTGCCCGTATTTTTTCCAAATGGTTACCCAGGTCAGCCAGTAGGGATTGGGTGAGTATTCGGTTTTCGTCCGTAAGCAGGGCGTTGAGAAATAGTCCGTTTACCTGATCTTTCAGGCGATTCAACTCCACCTCCACCTGTTGCTGAGTGGTGGCCGCGGCGGCCCGCTGTACTTCGGTTTGAAGTTGGGCCAGGTTGCCATCATACAGGGCGTAGCCAGCGTCGAGCGTGAGTCGATATTGGTCTTTGCTAAGCGTCGGAACAGAAAAAGTAGGTAGTTCGATGGGAAGCTTCGTTACCTGAGATTGCCAAGTGGCCTGTCCATTGATGCCAAGTTGAGGCAACCGCCGGTTCAATTTCAGATTTTCGATTATTAGGGTGCCGTTTTGCGCCAGGATTTCCTTTTGTTCTAATAGCGGATAGTTGGTGCGGGCCGCTTCGTAGCACTGCTCCAGCGTTACGACCGACTGGGCTTGTGCAGGCCAGCCTACCAGGAATAACAGATAAAAAAGATATCGTTTCATATACTTTCAAACAGTTGATCTAAACATCCGTTTGTTTTATAATAAATTTTTTTAATTCGATTTAAGATACGCCATAATCATCTCGGAAACGATTTGCTTGCGATCTTTCATGAATTTTTGAAAACCGTCCTCGTCCAGTCCACCGAGGTAAGAAACCACGGGGCGCGCCACGACGGGAAAGACGATGTTTCCTAACATAGTGATGATCAATTGTAGCGGTTCGATTGTCCGAATCTTTCCCTTCTCAGCTTCCTCGACCAGTTGCTTTCTAAAAACCGAGTTTTCAATCATTCCCCGCGCATTCATTTCTTTAAAAAAAGCGCCGTCGTTGGCTTGCTGTTCCGATAGTATAAAACTTGGAATCAGCGGATTGGCCATGATGAAATCTGTGTAGCGATCCACGATTTTCCAAATTTTTACTTCCAGAGGTGTCAGTTCGTTAATCATCAGGGCCATTTGGCTGACAAATTGCGCGAAGGTTTCGGCGTAGATGCTTTTGAACAATTGCTCCTTACTACGGAAGTAGTAATTAATCATAGCCAGATTCACACCTGCTACTTCCGCAATCTGTCGCATTTTGGCTCCTTCGTAACCCTGAGCCAAAAAAACCTGGCGGGCGGCTTCCTTTATTTTTTTCTCCGCTTCTTGTTTTTTCTCAGTCATAATCCCAAAGTACGCTGTAAAGATAAACGAGATATTTGCAAATCAAACGATTGTTTAGTTTTTATTCAAAACCTAATTCTCACCAATTTTAGTGTAAAAGCGGAATTTTGTGAGACTGACCGTTTGAGGGCACAGTTATTTTGAATAAAGATCAAATCATCAATACAATAACCATACACGAATGCCCCTTCTTGGAAGTTTTATCAAAAAAGCCGTCGAACTCAGCGAAGCCCTTACCAGTTACGACTCGCCCGTCGACGAGCAACAAAAGGTACTTAAAGATTTACTGGCAACTGCGCAGGATACTGCATTTGGCAAGCGATACGATTTTGCCCATATCCTGAAAAGCGAAAATCTGTTCAAAACGTTTGCCGAGTGCGTTCCCACCTACGATTACGACAAAATTAATACTGAATGGTGGTACCGCACGTTGGCGGGCGAGGACGATGTGACCTGGCCCGGATCGCCCGGCTACTTCGCGGTCAGCTCAGGTACCACGAGTTCCAGCAAGCATATTCCCGTCACGGACGATATGCTCTCAGCCATCCGTCGGGCTGGTATCGGGCAGGTACTGGCCCTAGCGGCATACGATTTGCCCGCCGATTTTTTTGAGAAGGAGGTACTCATGATGGGTTCGAGCACGGAGTTGAAAAAAGTCGACGGACACCTGGAGGGCGAAATCAGTGGCATCAGCGCCGGCAATATTCCGTCCTGGTTTGAATTTTACTATAAGCCAGGCAGGGACATATCATCAATTAAAGATTGGGACGAGCGCGTCGAGCGCATCGCCAAGGAGGCGCCTTCCTGGGACATTGGCAGTATTTCGGGCATCCCGTCCTGGGTGGAATTGATGCTCAAGCGCATCATCGCCTACCATAATCTTGACAACATTCACCAGATTTGGCCCAATCTGCGGGTATATACCTCCGGCGGCGTCGCCATCGACCCGTACAAAGAAAGCCTAAACAAGTTGATGGCGAGGCCGCTGGTTTATATCGATACTTATTTGGCGTCCGAAGGTTTTCTGGCGTTTCAGGCTCGGCCCGAAACGAAGGCTATGAAACTGGTTTTGAATAATGGCATTTATTTTGAATTTGTGCCTTTTCAGGATCGTTTTATGGCCGACGACGGCACCATTGCACCCGGCGCACCCGTGCTCAACAGTCGGGAAGTGACCGAAGGCGTGGATTATGTGCTGCTCATAAGCACCGTAGCGGGTGCGTGGCGCTACATGATCGGTGACACCGTGCAGTTCACCGATGTGGAGCGCGGCGAAATCGTCATCAGCGGCCGAACTAAGTTTTATCTGAATGTGGTCGGCGAACAATTGCCGGTCAATAAAATGACGGCCGCCGTGCAGAAGGTAGGAGAGAAGACCGGGGCTTCATTCAAAGAGTTTACCGTGGCGGCCGTGCGGCGCGAAGATGGCGAGTACATCAACCGCTGGTACCTGGGCTGCGACGAAACCTGCGCCGAGCCCGAAAACGTAGCCGCTATGCTGGACGAAGCGCTAAGGGCTACCAATAAAAACTATGACGTCGCCCGTAGCAAAGCGCTAAAAGGCGTGGAGGCCGTTGTGGTCCCGACCGATATATTTACCAATTGGAATCAGCGCACCAAGAAAAAAGGCGGGCAGGTCAAGACGCCGAAGGTAATGAAAGAAGAGGATTTCCTGGAATTCGAGGCGTTTGTGAAGGAAAATAGTTAGTAATGTGGGCTAAAAACTTAAACCCTCTCTTTGTACTCCTCGATCAAGCGCATGGTTTCTTCCGGCGACAGGTAGAGTCGCCGGATTTTTGCTTTATAGCGCTCAGGTAAGTGGGCGTGGTCGAGAATAAAGTTTTTAGTAGCCACGATGTTACCACCCAGGCCGTGGCTAATGGCGAAGAGATCGGCTCGGCGCTCGGCATGACTCAAGTACTTGCGTGAGAACACATAGCCGATGCCGAAGCGGGCCATCTGAAAGGCGTTGCGATCCAAGTAGTCCATTATATGCCCCAACTCATGACCAATCCAGCCGATCAGAATATTCTGCGGAATAGTTTCAATAGGTACCGACACATCGTCGCCTCTAAAATAATGGCTGATTCGAATGACGTAACCCCGCTGCCCTCTAAATTTGAACATTGTTTTCAGTTCCGGCTGCGCCTGCATCACCGAACTGCGGATTGCCGGTTCCACAATCGTAAACTTGATAGACGTGTTCAGCAACTCCGGGTAAAACGACAGCGAAAGCAAAATTTCCTCCTGCAAAAGCGCAGGAATCTCCTTGTTTGGGCCAAAACGGTCCAGCGTGTCGGTGGTAAACTTATCTTTCTTTTCGCTTGAAACTGCCATCCGGTTTAGAGTTGGCTTTTCAAAAAAGCGGTCAACGCGCCGTCTTGCCAGCCGCCCTCGTATTTCTCACCGTTGACAAAAAATGACGGCGTACCATTGACGCCGCTTCGTACACCACTCTCAAAATCGGCGTCTACTTTATCCGAAACGGCATCGCTGCCGATGTCTTTCTTAAACTGTTCCATATCGAGCCCGGCTTCTTTGGCGTAAGTCATGAGATCACTGCTCGACAAAGCCTGCTGGTTTTCGTACAGCATATCGTGCATCTCCCAAAACTTGCCCTGCTTGGCGGCGGCTTCGGCGGCCTGCGCGGCGGCGGTGGCGTGCGGGTGTGCTTCGGCTAACGGGAAATTGCGGAAAACAAATCGCAGATCGTCGCCCAATGCCTCCTGCGCGTCTCTGACCAAAGCATAAGCGTCGCCGCAGTAGCTGCACTGATAATCGCCGTATTCGACAAGGGTAATGGCGGCGCTATCGCTGCCCTGAATATGGTCCTGGCCGCTAGCGGCTGGTTTCAATTGGTTACTCATGATTTCTTAGTTTTGTCGTTATCTAATTTTTCGATTGCTTCCAGAATGCCGTCCGCGCCGGGATTTATTCCTTTCGGGGATAAATATTCCCACTGAATAATACCCTCCTCGTCGATAACATACAGCGCCCGCTGACTCGTACCGCCCTCTTCATCGTAGGCTTCGTATAGTTTTGACACTTTACCCTTGGGTTCAAAATCCGCAAGCAGCGGGAAGTGAAAATTGCGGTCTTTGCTGAACGCCAGGTGACTCCATTGGCTATCCACCGAAACGCCCAAAAGTTGAGCGTTGTGTTTGGTGAAGATTTTTAAGGTTTCGTTATAAAGCGCCATCTGGTCGCTGCAAACCGGGCTCCAGTCGCCGGGATAGAAAGCCAGTATTACTTTTTTACCTTTTAAATCGCTCAGCTTTACGGTTTGGTCGGGTGTGTTGTTCAATTCGAAGTCAGGGGCGGGTGTTCCGGGTTGTAGCATGAAGTGGGAGTATAGTAGTGAAAAGTTGGTGTGGGCATGAATGCTCACCTACTTTTACAATTTCTATTCCAGACGTGTTAGAAAGTTTTTGTTTTCTAAAGTGGTAAATCCCGCCAAACTGCGCAACTCGATCGCGCGGGCGTTTCCCGGATTAAGCGAAAAGCGAGTAATTCCAGTCGCTTGCCGATGCAAATCGAACTAACTTTAACGACCACCATCTAGTTGTCTTTGAGCACTGAATCGGGCATTGTCACTCGATCCTTTCCGACAAGGCCCGTCTATTTGTACCTATCGATGATGTTGATGCTGGCCACATCCTTGAAGGCGTAAACGGACTATTCAAATTGGGGGTCAGAAGATAATTTATAGTTTAAAGCAGTCAATGTTAAATTGGGCTGGGGATCGTTGCAGGCCCTGTTATCCGTATGGCCGTCGCGGGTAGGCAAGCGGAAAACTCCATTTGGAGCTAGCGAAAACTGCCAAATAATCCGATCAAGCACAGCAGATACAAGCACCCTTTTCATATCGAGTTAAGTATGTTGTTTTTGTTTTATATTTTTGCAAGAAAGTCATTCCCATAACTTCACGATTATGCTTAAAATATCGCTAAGTCTGTTCTCCATTTTCGTTTTCTTGTTTTGGAGCAATACGAAACCTACCCAAACTGACATTTCCACCAACGATCAATGGCGTTTAAAAGCCGATTCATTGCCCAACGCCGCCAAATGGCCCGCCGAGTTGGTGGTTACGCCCTTTGCAGGGCCTGATGTTACGCCCAGTCCGGCCTGCATGGCGGTAGCGCCCACGGGTGAGGTATTCGTCGGGGTCGACATGATCGGCTCGCTGGGTAAGAAACCCGGTCAGGGCAGTATTGTGAAGTTGGAAGATACCGACAACGACGGTACCATGGACCGCTACAATACTTTCGCGATGGTCGACAATCCGCGTGGTATCATCGCCAGTGGCGATCAGGTTTTCGTGCTGCACACCGTTTTTTCTAAAGACACGGGCATCGCCGAAGGGATGGATCTGGTGGTTTTTGAAGATAAAAACCACGACGGCAAAGCTGACGGTGCGCCGAAACCGCTCATTCAGCACATCAGCTCCCCCAAATTCCTGCAAAGCCGGGGCACCGACCACGCCACCAACGGCATCAGAATGGGCATCGATGGCTGGATCTATATTGCCGTGGGCGATTTTGGCTTCGTCAACGCCGAAGACCGCTCGGGCAAAAAGCTTACCCAACTCGGCGGCGGTATCCTACGCGTCCGGCCCGACGGTACTGAAATGGAGGTCTATACCCACGGTATGCGCAACATCTACGACGTGGCAATCGACCCGTACATGAATATTTTTACGCGCGGCAACACCAACGACGGCGGGGGCTGGAACATCCGCTTCATTCACCAAATCCAATCGGGCGAGTACGGTTATCCAGTTCTTTTTCAACATTTTACCGAAGAAATTCTGCCCGCGCTGGTGGACGTCGGTGGAGGTTCGGGAACGGGTGCCCTTTTTATGGACGATCCTCACTGGCCGGACAAGTACAATAACGTACCCATGATGGCTGACTGGGGCCGTAACCAACTCTATATCCATCGCGTCACGCCCGACGGTCCCAGCTATACGCAGAAAGAGGAAGAATTTATCAAACTCTCCCAAATCACCGATCTGGACATCGACGCCTCAGGACGCCTGTATCTTTCGGCCTGGGATGGGGCGGGCTACTCGGGCAATCCCGGCAAAGGATTCGTGGTGCGGGCCGTACCGCAGAACTGGGAGTACAAGGCGTTCCCTGATGTGAAGAAATTGTCGGTGGGCGCGCTGGCAGATTTGCTCAAATCCGAAAGTGGCGTGGCCCGCCTTGCAGCCCAGCAGGAACTCCTGACGCGCCCCGCCAAAGAAACTACAGCGGCTGCTTGGAAACTAACTGCCGACAAAAACTTGCCCGACTACGTGCGCGTTGCGGCCATGTACACCTATGCCCAGGCTGCCGGAGCCGCCGGAATCAGTAACCTGGCGAAACTTACGGCCGAACCCGCTATGCAGGAATACGCCCTCCGCGCTCTGGCCGATCGCAAACCTCACGAGGACAAAGTCCCGCTGGCGCCTTTCACTCAGGCTTTGAAAAATGGTTCACCCCGCGTACAGGCAGCAGCCATCATCGGCATCGGGCGACTGGGCCGGAAAGAAGCCGCGCCCGACTTGCTGGCCATGAAGGTACCCGCCTCGTTCGTGGCCCCCGTCGGTGACGCCGAAGGGCCACACGCTATCCCAAATTCCGCCATTGTGTTGCCGCACTTAGCGGTACGGGCTTTGATAAATCTCAATGCCGTG
>JBBSSJ010000148.1:0-11389 GCA_038242095.1 Cytophagales bacterium | reverse complement strand
GCAAGCTTATCAAAGCGATTGGGCAGCTCGATAGCGAAGGACTAAGCCCCGACGCCTTCCCGGAAGCCAGATTACAGTCCCTTTTGGATAGCGCCCAATCGGTAAGCGCGTCCGCCGAAACCGGGGCGCGGCTTGATTTGCTGTTGTCGGCCACCTACCTAAAACTAGCCGACGTGCTGGCCACGGGCAAAATTAAAGCATCCAAAATTTCTGATTCCTGGCACCTGGAAAATTCCTCGCCGGATACATTGGCCAGTCACCTGAAAATAGCGGTGGCGGGTTCGGTCGAGGGTTCGCTAGACTCCTTCCGGCCGGGCTTCGGGCAGTACGCCAAACTGCGGCGGCACCTGGCCCACTACCGCCGATTGGTGGCCAATGGCGGGTGGCCCGAGGTAGCAGAAGGGGCCGATCTGACCCTGGGCGATTCCAGCGAGCGGGTAACGAGCGTCACGAAAAGGCTGCACCTCACCGGCGACCTCGACCTGTCGCCCGACCGCTGGCAGCAGCCCGCCCGCTACGACTCGGCGCTCATCGCCGCGGTCAATCGCTACCAGCAGCGCAACGGCCTGGTGGTGCAAGCCGAGATAAACGACAAGATGGTGGCGGCCATGAACATCCCCGCCGAGACGCGGCTGAAACAAATCATGCTCAATCTGGACCGCCTCCGCTGGTTGTCGTCGGGACCGATGCCGCCGACTTATGTCCTGGTAAACGTGCCCGAGTACCGCCTGCACGTCGTGGAAAACGGACAGGAGATCAAGCGCATGGATGTGGTGGTGGGGAAGGCCCTCAACGCCACGCCTTTTTTCAGCGATACGATCGAGTACGTGCAGTTTTCTCCCTATTGGAATGTGCCCAACAGCATTGCCTCTAACGAGTTATGGCCCAAAATCAGGGCCAGCGGTTCGTACTTAAATCGCAATAATTTTGAGATTCTGGACGGTTGGGGAAGCAACGCCAGCGTGGTGGGCCGGAGTCGGGTCAATTGGGGTAACCTGCGCAGCTACCGCATCCGTCAAAAGCCGGGCCCCTGGAATGCCCTGGGCCAGGTCAAGTTCATGTTTCCCAACCAGTATGCCATCTACCTGCACGACACGCCTTCCGACCATCTATTCGATGAAACCTACCGGGCGTTTAGCCACGGCTGCGTTCGTATCGCCAAGCCCGCTTGGTTCGCCGATTGGATTTTGCCGCAATTCGATCGGGAAGCAGTAACCGAAAAAATGAACGACCGCAACTGGGAACGGGTAAACCTGGACAAGAAGATTCCGGTCTATATTTTTTACCTGACGTCGTTTGAGGACGGCGGTGGCCGACTCAACTTCCGCCCCGACCTGTACGGACTGGATGAGCGGCTGACGGCTAAATTCGACGAGTGAACTGGTTGGTAGGATCATTACCAAAAGGCCAGAATGCCTTGCTTTGGTCTTTTATGCAGTAAGCCGGAAAAAATATCGGCTTTCTAGATAAAGATCAATCAAACTCGCAGGTCTCCATGCGTACTCGTTTTTTTACCATTTTCCTTTTCTTAGTCTCTTTTACCGCCCAAGCCCAAACGGGCCGCTGGATGAAGTACGAGCAGACTTTCCAAAGCCAAAAAACCTACGAAAATCCGCTCTACGACGTTAAATCCTTCACCGTAAAATTCACTTCCCCGGCGGGAAAGGTGCATAACATCGCCGCCTTCTGGGACGGCGGCCCCACCTGGCGCGTCCGCTTCGCCCCCAACGAAACCGGCACCTGGCACTACGCCACCGAATGCTCAGATAAAAGCAATTCCGGTCTCGATAACCAAAAAGGCACTTTCCAAGTCGTGGACAAGGCCAGTCCGCACGACATCTATACTAAAGGCGGCATCGTCCACCCCAAGGCATCGTACTACCTCAGCCACGCCGACGGTACGCCCTTCTTCTACACCGCCTGCACGGCCTGGAACGGCGCGCTGAAATCCACCGATGCCGAGTGGGACACTTACCTCAAAGACCGCGTGGCGAACCACTACAACGTCATTCAGTTCGTGACCACGCAGTGGCGCGGCGGCTCCAAAAATAGCAAACGGCAAGTGGCCTTCACGGGCAGCGGCCGCATCGCCCTCAACCCGGAATTCTTCCAGCATCTGGACAAAAAAGTGGACGAAATCAACGCCCACGGCCTGGTGGCGGCACCCGTGCTGCTGTGGGCCTTACCCAATGGTTCGGGCCGTGAACTCAGCCCCGGCTACTACCTGCCCGATCAGGAAGCGATCATGCTCGCCAAATACATGGTGGCCCGCTACGGCGGGAATCAGGTCATCTGGATTCTGGGCGGCGACGGCGAATATCTGAAAGAGTTCGAACAGCGGTGGAAGACCATCGGACGCGGCGTGTTTGGCGGCGAGCATGGGAACGCCCAACCGCCGGGCGTGGTGGCGCAGCACCCGCACGGTCGTTCCTGGATTGGCCAGGAGTACGCCCACGAAGACTGGCTCGATATTCTGGGCTACCAAACGGGCCACAACGCCCGGCCCGATACTCAAAAATGGATCACCGACGGCCCCGTAGCCAACGAATGGTCCCAGTTGCCGCCGAAGGTGTTCATCAATCTCGAACCCGTTTACGAAGACATCGACAAGAACGCCGGACCCTCCGACATCCGCAACGCTAGCTACTGGAGCGTATTCTCGACGCCCGTTGCGGGTATCACTTACGGGGCCAACGGCATCTGGCCCTGGATACGGCCTGGCGAAGAAATCGAGAACCACGGCAAGCCGCACGTTCTGCGGCCCTGGTACGAAAGCGTAAAGCAACCCGGCAGCCTGCAAATCGGCTACCTGGCCGAGTTTATGCGGAAGTACGATTGGTGGCAACTGAAACCCGCCCCAGAACTGCTGGCCGAAAACAAGGAAGCGGGCGGCTTTATTTCCGTCGTGCGCTCCGATGACCGCCGCACGGTCATGGCCTACCTGCCGCAGCCCGCGACGGTAAAGCTGTACAATCCGTCGGGTATTGCGTATCAGGGGCAGTGGTTCGACCCGGCCAGTAACAAATACTCCGATGCTAAACTGCAAACGAAGTCAGGGATTTTGGAGGCAACTTCGCCGGGTGCGGGGGATATGGTTTTGGTTTTGATGAAAAAATGAGGATTGCCTACCTTGATAAAATCTACCCCAGGATTGGCGTTCCGGTGATGACACTGAACACGCTGATGTTAGCATTGCAGTTGTGGAGTTTGATGTAATTTCGGATCGTTCCCTCTACTCCACCTCCCCCCGAACCTCCGACAACCGCACCGACTCGTACATCGAGGCAAACGCCGCCTTGATCCAGATCAGAGCCGGGAAAATCCCGACGATCAGGCAGATCAAACCAATTAGGGCAATGAAAATGGAAACGATGCCCAGCACGAAAATCTTCCAGGCGTGGCCGTCGGTCATGCGCCAACTGGTTTGCACCGCCTCGACCGGTCCCATGCTTTGATCCATGACCAGATAAGAGACGAAGGTCAGTCGGCACGCAATCCAGATGCCCGGAATGATGAGCAAAACAAAGCCTAATATGATCAATACCCCTGACAGCAGATTAGCCAGTACCACGTCGAGGAAGTTCTTGAAGCCCGCGAAGAGATCGCCATAATCAAGCTTCTGGTCCCGAATCGCCTGCACGAACATGAGGTCGGAGCTGTACGAAAACACCGGGACGATCAGCAAAACATAGAGACCTTTGAGCCCGGACCACAGTGCCTTCTCGCTACTCAAGGTTCTGATATCCTTCATTGCCGAATTAGTGGGCGAGCTTATAATTGAGACCACAATCACTACCAACAGTAGCGGCAGGAAATGCTGCTTCGTTTTTTCCCAGCTATACGACAGGCTGCCTTCCATACTCGGGGGCATAAGACGGTCAAGGTTGTCCATGTTTTTTTGGGTTTGTTTAACTAAGTTTACGACTGGTCCTGACGAATCTTCAAATCTATGAAAAAGAGCGCATTGTCCATTTTTGTGTATGTCTATTTAGGAATTCTTGCCCCACTTTTCGCTCAGGTACTACAACCGGGCTTCGATAAAGCCGAGTACATTGAGATGCTCAAAATCTCAGCGACCTTCGGCGATTCGGCTTACGTAGCCACTTTTCCCAAACCGGAGCGCTACAACTCCGTGTATCGTTCGCCCGTGGTCGGGCTGGACAATATGTGGGATTTATGGATTAGTAAAGACAAAAATCAGCCAACGGCGGTCTTCAGTCTGCGCGGTACCACGGCCAACAGCGTAAGTTGGCTGGGCAACTTCTACGCCGCGATGGTACCGGCCAAGGGCGAACTCGACCTGGGCGAAAACAATAAATTTCCCTACGAACTGGCGAAAAAGCCTACGGCTGCCGTCCACGTAGGATGGCTGGTGAGCATGGCGATTTTGTCCAAAGACATCCGGCCCAAGCTGGATTCCTGCTACCGGGCGGGCATCAAAGACATGATTATCATGGGCCACAGCCAGGGCGGAGCCATCGCTTATTTGCTTACGGCCTACCTTTACGACTTGCAGCAAAAAGGAGAAATTCCCGCCGACATTCGCTTCAAAACCTACTGTAGCGCGGCCCCCAAGCCCGGCAATCTGTACTTTGCCTACGAATACGAAGCCGCCACCCAGGCGGGCTGGGCCTACAACGTGGTCAACTCCGCCGACTGGGTGCCGGAAGTGCCGCTGTCCGTCCAAACGCTGGACGATTTTAACGTGACCAATCCTTTCGTGGGGGCGAAAGGCATCATCAAAAAACAGAAATTCCCCCGCCGCGTGGCGTTGAAGTACGTCTATAACCGCCTGAGCAAACCCTCCCGACGCGCCCAGAAGAACTACCAGAAATATCTGGGTAACATCGCGGCGGGACTGGTGCAGAAAAACATCGCGGGCTACACACCTTCGGACTACGTCAACAGCAACAACTACGTCCGCACGGGCAACACCATCGTGCTGCTGGCAGATGCGGAATATTACCAGAAATTCCCCGACAGCCAGGAAAAAATCTTTGCGCACCATTTTCACCCGCCTTACCTGTATTTAGCCCAAAAACTGGATTTGAATTCTCCGAATAATAATGCGGCCGTCGCTTCGCTGGCCGGAAGCTGGGAAGCCAACATCGTCACGGGATCGCCCGCGCCCTTCGCCGAGCGGTACCCCGACCAGAAACCATCGCTCACCTTCGACCTCACCGAAAATCGGGTGAGTGGCAGCACGGGTTGCAACCAGTTCAACGGCCCGGTAAAAATCGATGGCCAACAAATCCAGTTTTCCGACCCCATGGCCATGACCCGCATGATGTGCCCCGGCGAGGGCGAGGCGGTGTTTATGAAAACCCTGCGCTCCGTGAACCGCTTTGCCCTGAGTTCCGACGGGAAAACGCTTACTTTGCTGAACGGCGACATGGCCGTAATGCGCTTTGCCAAAAAAGACTGACCCTATGAAAACCCAACTAATTCTCCCCGCCCTGCTGCTGACGCTGGGCTGTACTTCTGAAAAAACCGAACAAGCCGACGACCAACCCCAAACGACCGAAGTGCAGGAAACTTCAGCCTGCTACGCCTCCGTGACCGGCGCCGACAGCGTATCGCTGCGCCTGGTGAATACTAACGGCGACATTACGGGCGAGCTGACCTACAACAACCAGGAAAAAGACGACAACCGAGGCACGATTATGGGCCAAATGCACGGCGACACGCTCCTGGCCGACTACACCTTCATTTCCGAAGGCGTGGAATCGGTACGGCAGGTGGCATTTCTAAAAAAGGGCGAGGGTTTTGTGGAAGGCTACGGCGACGCCGAAGAGCGGAATGGCAAGATGTTTTTCACCAATACAGCCGCACTCGACTTCGATTCCAACAGTGTATTCGAGAAAGTACCTTGCGGGTATTAGGTTTTTAGTAGCACCGATTTCCAGCTTCGCAGAATACCTACCGTACACTTTCAACTTCCAGCTACTAATACCGTCAGGTATACTATTTGTAAGCAGACGTTTTTGGTTAGAAATTTTTTTTACCAAATCCAACCCAAACTCATGGCGTCAGAAGAAAAAGTACAACAGGTCATTCAGCAGCATACTGAGAACGGACACTATGCCCAACTCGAAGGGTTGAGGGTTTTTTACCTGGACGAAGGCGCCGGGGAGGCGGTGTTTTGCCTTCACGGTGTACCCACTTCCTCTTTCCTGTACCGAAAAATTGTGAAAGGACTTGCCGCCCACGGACTCCGGGGTATTGCAATGGATCTGCCCGGATTGGGGTTTTCAGATCGTCCCGAAGACTACAACTATCTGTTCAGCAACTTCGCCAGAACTTGTCAGCAGTTACTCGACCACCTGGGGATCGACCAGTTTCATTTGGTAATCCACGACATTGGCGCGCCCGTGGGCCTGGCTTTGGCCGCCAGAAATCGGGCCAACGTAAAGTCGCTAACCGTGCTAAACTCCATGCTAGACATCGAAAACTTCACCAAACCGCTTCCCATGCGCCCCTTCGAGAAGCCGATTTTGGGCGAAGCAGAATTAGCGACCATGAACCACCTGACCTGGGATTTGCTACTCAAGTACGCGGGTGTAGAAGACACAGACGCCATACCCGCCGAGGAACGGGCTGCCCACATCGACATTCTGAAACGCGATGACGGTGGAGATGCCTTTCTCAAAATCATGCGGAATTTCGAGCAAACCAGGGAATTCAGCCAACTGTGTTATTCAGCTGTACACAACGCGCCCTACCCTATCCAATTGATCTGGGGCAAAAACGACCGCCTTCTCGACCCCGAAACCTACGCCACGCAGTATCAGCAAGCCGCGCCCGACGCCCCAATATACTTCTTGGAAAGCAAGCATTTTTTACAGGAAGAGTTTCCCGATTTTATCGTCAAGAAAATCGCACAGTTAGCGAATTGACTTCCTCACATGTAAAAAGTCTGTGGGGAGACATATCTAGGGTTAGCTTTTTTATTCTGCCGATGACGTATCATCTGTATAATAATCAGTAAAAACAAACTTCTTTATTTTTGTAAAAAAACCGGCATTGAGTAGCCATGATAACCCAAATGCACACACGGCGATGGCCTCCCCCACAAAAGTCCAGTAACCGCCAAATCTTTCATCAAACCATACTCCCTTTAATAGTATATCGCTGTTCCCCAAGGGTATGGCCACTATTGCGACGACCATAATAATCCCGCAAACCTTATATACCCTTGTGTAGGCTTTCTTATTTTTGGTAAATTCAGGCGATGGGTCAGTTTTGGGGAATCGCCAAAATGATATGACCGCCAGACAGAATAAAAACAGGCCGGCTGAGAGAAAATGAATACCCGTTCTGATTTTGAGAAGTAAATCGGCCGGGTCAGTAATGTAGGTCACAGCGTACAAGACATCCTTATCACACGGTTTTGAACCCAAATTTGTGGTGGGCACCAACACTACGATTAAGGCAAATATCCCTGCGGCGGTCGACAGCCAAACATCCTCAAATTTTTTCCCTCTGTAAAGTATCAATGTGACCGCCAGCAAGCTGAGCGTAACCACAAACCAACTACTCATTCTGGTGTATTAGTAGTGGCTGATCGAGGCAACGGGCGCATTATTTGCGGGATGGTCCTCGAATAACAATAGCCCTAACCACAGAATAAAGGGAAGGAGTATGCCTAGAAGCCCCACTAAAATTTTTAGCGTATTCTGCTGTACCTCGGTCGCCTCGTTATTATTATCGTTGGTATCAGGCGTAATCGCTTGTTTTAAGTTCGAGAGGATTTCCATATCATTAGGGTTTATTGTTATTTTTTTGACACCTATTTACTTCTTGTCGACCCCAGGGCCAGCAAGTCCACTGACCAGCCCTTACCCTAAACTACGAAAATAGAAAAGCCCCCGCCGGGGGCTTTTCTTACCAAAACGACATTTCAATTTAGGAGATGCAGTCGCTCCCCAATTAACCCGCGACGAGCTCATAACCTTTGGGATCTTTCTCCAACGTGGCAATGCTGATGTGCGGCCAGGAAGCGGGTCCCGGCAACTCGTCTTCACGAGGATTGAAAAAGTTTAGCATGACCACCTGCGAATATTGCAGCCGCATTTTTGGCGTACCATCTTCTTCTTTCTCGGCGAGTTCCTGAATCCAAAAGGTCGACTTCATACTGACCGGATCGGCCTCCCGAACCGAAAATGGGGCACTCGTTATGCCGCCACTCTTCCGGGCTGTGTCGACGGTCAGAGTGGTTGTCCGCACAATCTCGACACCCTCGTTGGCCAACCGAAGCAGGGCGTTCATGTCAACGGGACTGAATCCTTGAAAGCTGGAACCTGCAAAGATTCCCTGATATGGGTTATCGATGTAATGCTTATAGGGAAGGAGATACGGGTCATCTTTGAAATCATAACTCGCGGAAATGACGTCCTCAAACCGCCCAAAGGGCAGCCCGCTCAATTTCGGAATTACCGGCATTCCTTTTTGACAAGCGGAATTACCAAGGGCCAGCACAGAGTTCCCGTGCGGAACCGAGGCCAGCCGCGCGATATCGAGTTCTATTTCCGAAACCTGGTCACCCTTGATGTGGTCATCTTTCGCGTTGCGATTATGCCCCCACAACCATAAGCCCGGTTCGTGGTGTATCGCCAACCCTGCCTCACCCGCATACTGGCTTGCAGGTCGGTCTTCAGCCGCAATCTGAACGATCTTCTGCTGGTAATCGATCGCGGTGACCACCTGATCGAACTGACCAACGCCGGGTGAATCGAGCCTCTCCAGACCGCGATTTTTAACACCATCGTCGACGAAGTCGAATTTAAGTTCTTCGTTGTACTGATTCATCAGTAAGCGGAATTTGAATCCCCCATTGGGCGGTGGAGCCCCGTGATAGGGCAGCGCGATCATGTTCCACCCGGTGCCCCGTGCCTTCCAGACTCCCAATAAATTCTTCAGTGGCCCAAGCTCTTCGGGCGATGGTATGCCTCTTTTGGATAAGGCTTCCTGCCTCGGTAGACGCACCTCTGCAAACTGACGTGGCTTTTGTTCTGGTCGTTTTTCGATTTCCATCATGATTCTTTTTAAAATGTTAAATTTTAAAATCCTTTACACATGCTGTGAAAAACTCCCGGCATTCGGTACCTAAGCGCAAGCCGGCTCGCTCCTCGATCCAAAGGTACAGGTAGTCAGTAGGTTAGATACTACCGCTCAATAAGATTTTGGCCCTACCCCACGTATTCTCCTTCTTCCGTTCGCCTGAGCAACGCCAAAGCCGTGAGCGTATCCAGCATGGGTTGGACGGTTACGGGTTTGGTCCGGCCAAAAAGGGCGGCTACCTGCGCGGGCCGCTGCGGGCCGTCGGCCTGTTGCACCGCGTCGCGCACGGCTTGCATTTGCTGGGCCAGTTCTTTGGGCCAGGCCAGCTTGTTGGTTTTGGCGGGAGCGGTGGTTTTACCGGATTCACCTTTGGCTATTGCCAGCGTGGTCTGTTTGGCGTCCGGGGCCTGATAGGCGGGGCGCAGGAAGCGAACTTGGCCGCTCTGTTCCTCCTGGGCGCGGGCGTGGTTGAGGCGCACGAGGCGGGTCAGGATGTCGGCTTCGGGTAGGTCGGTGGGCTAGCCGTAGGCGTCGGACACGGCGGCGTCGAGTTGCTGGTGCAGGCTGAGTACTACCGAAGCCAGGCCTTGCTGATTTATAAGCTGCTCTTTGGCGCTAAGGGCTTCCCCGGTTTTTAATTTTTCCACGACGTTGTACAAATCCGTGAGCGTGAGCTTAGCGTGCTGCGCCTGCTGGCGTTTGCGGTGCGCGTCGAGTTGCTCGGCCAGGGCGCGGATGCGGGTTTGCTGGGTGGGCGAGGCGTCGGGGAAAGGGAAAGGGTCAAAACTCTTAGTTTTTACATAAACTGGCCTGTCTTCCAAAGTACTTCCTGTTGCTAGTACCCAAACTATGTGGGTTCTGCTGCTCAGAATTCCCAGATGGTAAGCATCATCGAGCGCGATAGCCACCAGTTTGTTATCCGGTAAAATCTCGGCATCCAGAAACTGAAAGATGCGGTGTTTGGCCGTTTCGACGGTGGCGATAAATCTAGGCAATTCAAAAAGAGCTTTTCTCAAATCCTCCCGTGAGCGACGATGCAACCACCAGTACGTCTTTAATCTTACATCCCTATTTTGCTCACGTTCTGGCTTTACAGTTTGAAGAAGATGCTGGTAAATATTGGGGAATTTTTCCAGAACCTCTGACTCATTAAGCCCAAATAAATCGATAGCATAAACATTACGAGGTTTATCAGTTAAATCTCGTCCATTTCGATAGGCGCGGACGTAAGCGGATAAACCACTATCTTTTTTTAGTCCGAATGATTCGGCCTGCTCTTTTTGTATAATGAACCCAGAGTTCCCTGGCTCAAATCCTCTATTTGAAAGCCCTTCGTTTGCCTTCAAAGCTTTCGCAGAATCCAACTCCGCCCCAATTGTCAAATCAGGCAATATCCGACCTACTTCTTCGGCAAACGTCACTTCCGAAGCTTCCTCACCTTTGGGTACATCTTCCGTCAGCACGGTCAGCAGCCGACCGTTGGTCGTAGTGGCGGGTTCGGCCACGGTCATGGCAATTCGCACGGCCGCTCCTTCGGCACTATCGACCCAGGGATGATCCGGGATCGCGAACGTCAGCGTCAGTTTGGGATTCTCGCCGTCCAAAAACGGCTGCATGACGCGGCGGTTGAAGGTTTGTTTCAGGCTGTTGGTGGTGATAAATCCAAAACGTTCGGTGGCGGTTTCCTGCCAAGGGGCAGGCGTTGGATTGGGGTAGTCGTACACCAGCGTTTGGGCCGTATCGTCGGGTACCGGCTGGCCGGTGGCGGGATGTAGTTTGGTGGTAATGCCATCCCAGCGGGTGACGGGCTGGCCGCTAGCATCGAGGCGCGGCACGGGCGGGTCGTGCTGCAAGGCGGCGTCCTGCTGGCGGATATTCTCGTACTCGTCGAGCAGTGGCTCGCGGAGTTCGCTCATGCCGTTGGTGCGCAGGTGCCATTGCAGGTAGCCGATTTTGAGCACCACGTCGGCGATGGCGGCGGCGCGGGGGTTGAGTTCGAGGCCCAGCAACTGGCGCGGACTCACGGTGGTGCCGCCGCCCAGGTCGAGCACGGCGGTTTGGCCGTAGCTGTTGATGGCGGCCAGCACCTCGCCTTCGAGCCGTTTGAGGTGTTCGAGTGTCACGTACAGGAAATTGCCCGAGCCGCAGGCCGGATCGAGAATGCGGAGGGACGTGAGCCGGGTCAGGAACCGCAGCAGTTCGGCGCGCGATTCTTTGGGCTTATTCTCATCGAGCAGGCGGGCGGCGGCGGCCTGCGCGGCGGTCCACTCGCGGCGCAGGGGTTCGAGCACGGTGGGCAGCACCAGCCGCTCCACGTAGCGGCGCGGGG
>JBBSSJ010000147.1:0-11401 GCA_038242095.1 Cytophagales bacterium | reverse complement strand
CGACGTACTCGGTAAAGTTGGCGATTTTGTTCTGGCTAAACGTCACGTTGGCGTTCCACTTCCAGGCGCGGTTTAGAGCGACACCGCCTTCCAGTTCCAGCCCCATGCGGTAGCTGTTGGGCACGTTGGCCCGGATGGCGTTGCCCACGTCGTTGACCTGCCCGGTCAGCACGAGTTGGTTTTTGTAATCCATAAAATAGTAGTTGGCCGAAAACGCCAGCCGACTACCCTGCGTGCGGAAACCCGCTTCCAGGTCGCGCAGCGTTTCGGGCTCGGGCTGAATCTGCGTCGTGGACTCGGTGAAGTCGTCACGGTTGGGTTCGCGGTGGCCGATGCTGTACGAGGCGTAGGCCGTGCTGCGCTCCGAAAGCTGGTAATTCAGTCCGGCTTTTGGATTGAAAAAGGTGAATTTTTTGTCCAAATCGAACGAGTTGCCCGCGTTCTCCTTGCCATTTATCTGGTAATTGATCTGCCGTATCTGCACATCGCCGAAGGCATTCAATCTTTCCGTGAATTGGTAATAGATTTTTCCGTACAAATTAAAGTCGGTTTTCACGCCCTTGTTGAAATAGTACCGCTGCCCGGTTTCGCTGTTTCCGGCGTAGCGCGCCCAAATCACCTGTCCGTAGTGATCGCCCTCGTACTTGTTCAGACCGCCGCCGAAGTTGGCCGTGATTTTCTTGAAGCTGTTATAATCCAGCGAGAAAGTGGTGCCATAGAAGTAGTTGTCCAGCCAGCGGCGGCGCACCAAGTCGCTGCGTGTGATGGTGTCCCTACCCACAATAACGTTGGCGATCTGGTATTTGCTTAGCTTCTCGCCGTTTTTGTATTCCTCAAAATAGCCTAGCCCGCGCACCAGAAAGCCGTTCACGTTTAGCGTCAGGTTTTTGTTCAACGTGTGCGACGAAAGGACTTGGTAGTGGTCCTGTTTGTAGTTGTCCACCTGATTAGGGTAGGTGTAATAGTTGTAGGTTCGACTGTCGGAATTGAGCAGGTTTTGCGCTTCGCTTTCGCTGAGACCGTTGCGCTCGATGTAGGCCAGCATCCCTTCGCGGTCACCATTTAACCGCGACTCCGGCACCCCGTTCCACGATTGATAGGTGGCTTCTTTTCCCGAAAAAACATTGATCCGCACGAAGCTTTTCTTGCCAAAATATCCCCCCGAAAGATAAAAGGACCGTAAATCGCTGCTGGCGCGGTCCACGAAACCATCGGACTTAACCTGCGACAGCCGCGCGTCCACCGTAAACATATCCTTGAGCAGCCCCGTTCCGACTTTTACCGTGTGCTTGCGGGTATTGAACGAGCCGTAGGAGTTCATCAACTCGGCGTAGGCTTCGCGGCGAAACTCGTTGGTACTCACGTTCACCGTTGCGCCGAAAGCCCCGGCTCCGTTGGTGGAAGTACCCACGCCGCGCTGGATTTGGATGCTACTCACCGAGGAAGCGATGTCGGGCATATTGACCAAAAACACGCCCTGACTTTCAGGGTCGTTGTAAGGAATACCGTTGACCGTCACGTTGATGCGCGTAGCGTCGGTACCCCGGATGCGCATGCCCGTGTAGCCCACGCCGCCGCCCGCGTCGCTGGTGCTGACGAGCGAAGGTGTGAAGTTTAGCAGTACGGGCAGGTCCTGACCGAGATTCTGCTTTTCGATCGTTTGGGCCGTCACGTTGGAATAGGCCATGCCGCTGCGATCGCTGACGCGCGTCGCGCTGACGATCACCTCGTCGGCGTTGAACACCGAGCGCTGTAAGGAAATGGTGGCGTTTGGAGAAAAGCCCTGCGTCGGAATCTTGACGGTGGCGAAGCCCACGAAGGAAATTTCAAGGTTTTCGACGTTGCCCGACACTTTGGTAAGCGTAAAGCGCCCATTGGCGTTGGTGGTAGTGCCCTGGTAGGACCCGGCGCGAATACTGGCCCCCGGTAGTGGACTACCGTCTTCGGCATCGATGACTTGTCCGCTGTATGTCTGCTGAGCAAAAGCGGTGAGGCTGATTCCCAGAAATAGGAAACAGGCTGAAAGATAGGTCGTAACTTTTCGCATGGCGAATACAAGTTGACGATAGGCTAGGGGCCAAACCCATCTTGGGTTAGATAAGATTTAATAAAATAGGAACTCTGTCTCTTCCCTTCGCCGGCATTACCCGGATCAGGTTCAATGGGTGTGATCTCAGCCCGTTCGGTAGGGCACCCCTATGAGATTTACTGGGAGCAAAGGTAGGACTAAGCCGCGTGAATCCTAACACGGGCCAAAGAATTATTTTGGTGAAACTTTTTATTAGTATTAAATGTATTTACATTAAATGTTTATACATTTAATGAGTCAAAACCATGATCCCTTTAATTAACGGCCTTCACCACGTCACGGCCCTGGCCAGCGACGCGCAGCGCAACGTCGATTTTTACGTTGGTATTCTCGGTCTCAAAATGGTCAAGAAAACCGTCAACTTCGACGCCCCCGATGTGTATCATTTGTATTACGGCGACGAAACCGGCTCGCCCGGTACTATTCTGACCTTTTTTCCCTACGCCGGACTGGTGCGGGGACGCAAAGGCATTGGCCAATTGACCTATACGGCCTTTTCCATTCCCACCGCTTCGCTCAGCTACTGGATGGATCGGCTGACGCAATTCAACCTCCCGTTTTCCGGCCCGCACCGCCGCTTCGACGAAAACTACCTGCGCTTCGAGGATTACGACGGCATGGGTATAGAACTGGTCGCGACTGCGGCGGATCCCCGGCCCGGCTGGGACAATGGCAAAATCCCGGCGGAATACGCCGTCCGCGGTTTCCATACCGTGTCGCTGAACCAGCGCAACGTGGACCGCACCGTAGCCCTGCTCACCGACCCGATGCAGCATACATTAGTAGCCGAAGAAAGTGGCATTTTCCGCTTCCAGGCCGGAACGGGCGGACCGGGCAATTTTGTGGATGTCGTCCACGCACCGCAGGACACGCGGGCTTTGCAGGGCGCGGGTTCGGTGCACCACGTGGCTTTTTCCACTGATACTAATGAGAGTCAGCTGGAAATTCGTGAGCAACTCTTGTTGGCCGGCTACCAGCCCACCGAGGTACTGGATCGACAGTACTTCCACAGCATCTACTACCGCGAACCGGGTGGCATCTTGTTCGAGATTGCCACCAACCCGCCGGGCTTCGCCGTGGACGAAGCAACGGACGCGCTTGGCACTGCGCTGAAACTACCCAAATGGTACGAGCCACGCCGGGCCAAAATTGAGGCGGAGTTGCCGGAGTTAATAGTTGAATAGGAAATAGGAAGGAAAAAGGAAAAGTAAAAAAGAATGAACTTACAGCACAATCCCAACAACATCGCCGCCCGTGGTGCATCGCTGGACACCGCTCAAAAGGCGGTGCTGATGCTCCACGGACGCGGTGCTTCGGCGCAGGACATCTTATCACTGAGCGACTACGTACAAGGCGCAGACATCGCTTTCGTCGCCCCGCAAGCCACGCAAAACACCTGGTATCCCTACTTGTTCATGGCTCCCCTCGAAGCCAATGAGCCGGGACTTTCCTCAGCTTTGGATGTGGTGAAAACGCTGGTCGATCGGCTGCACGACGAGTTTGATTTTGCCTACGAAAACATATTTTTGCTGGGTTTTTCGCAGGGCGCGTGTTTGGCTTTGGATTACGTTGCCCGGAACCCACAGCACTTCGGCGGGGTTTTTGGACTGAGCGGCGGCCTGATTGGCCCGGAAAATCAACTGCCAAAATATGGTGGCGATTTGCAGCAAACGCCCGTTTTTCTGGGGTGCAGCGATGTCGATCCCCACATTCCCAAAGTGCGGGTGCTGGAATCGGAGCAAGTTTTCAAAGGGCTGAACGCGAATGTATTATCAAAATTATACAAAAATTTCCCCCACAGTATCAACGATGACGAACTGGAAATTGTTAACCGCGTACTAGCCAGGGGCGATTTCTAATTCTGGAAGATTAAAAATCAGAAGGCTGTAATATAGAAAACCGTCACTCTCAACTTTTCACTTCTCACTAAATAAATGAGCCAATTCATGGTAGAAATAGACCTGCCCGTCGTCATGACCGACGACTTTGCCCGCCGGGTTCCGGCGCAGCGGCAGATGGTCAATGATTTGATGGAGCAGGGCCGACTCGTATCCTACGCCCTTACGGCTGACCGCACCCGGCTGTGGTGCGTGTTCAAAGCCGAAAGTGAAATCGAAATAATGGCTATCCTGTCCGATTTTCCGCTGATCGACTATATGAGCCCAACGATTTCGGAACTTATGTTCAATAATGTGGTGGCATTGCGGCTACCGTTGTTTTCGTTGAATTAGACGTAATCTCTAACCTATTCCGCACCAAAAGGTCGGCTGTTTCCAAGAAGTAGCCGACTTTCCTTGTTTTAAGGATCATATAAACACCCGCGTTCCCGAGTAATCTTCCCGAAATTCACTGGGCGTGCAACCATTCTTATTTTTAAATATGCGGTTGAAATACGACATATTATTGAAGCCGCAACGGTAAGACACCTCCGCAATAGTGTGCGTTGTTTCGATCAAGAGGCGGGAGGCCTGGCCAAGTCGGATTTCGTTGAGGCTTTCGATGAAGGTCTTGCCAGTGCGCTTCTTAATGAAGCGACTAAAAGCTACTTCACTCATGTTGACCACCTTGGCCACGTCGGCCAGCGTAATGACGCGGTCAAAGTTTTCGTGCATAAAGCCGAAGGCTTTTTCGATGCGACGGCTGTTGTAATTGATCTGCTCGCCGCTGAAGCCCGTGTTGGATAGCGTCCGCATGTCGCGCGAGGTAGACAAATCGTGCAGGATCGACATCAGTTCCAGCACGGAATCAAAGCCGCTTTTTCGGCTAATAGCTTCCAGGCGAGGGCGAATTCGCTCTGCCGTTTCCTGCGAAAACAGAATTCCTTTGGCTGAACGCTCCAGCAGCGTACTGATGAAACTTACTTGGTTTCGCTTCAAAAAATTGACATCAAACAGGTTCCAATGAAACTGAATGGTGATTTCGCGAACCTGCAGACACTGTCCCGTCGGGTCGAACCAGCCGTGCGGCAAATTACTTCCCACCAGTACCAAATCATAGTCTTCGGCATATTCTGTGTGGTCGCCCACAATGCGCTTGACGCCTCGCGCATTGGTCAGGAAGTTCAGCTCGAATTCGTCGTGATTGTGTAGCGGAAAATTAAAAATTTTGTTGGTACGTTGAAACAGGGTAAAGCAATCACCCTGTGTTAACGGCGTGATCTCGCGATAAATAGTGCTCATTTAGTTAAGTTTCGAAATGGACGTTATTATAAAGTGTCAAACTTAGGGTTCTAAAAGTATTATAAAGATTTTCAATTCAAAAATAGTTTTTTAGAAAAAAATATGCGTAAAATGCAATTTATGTTGGAATAATTCAATTTATAGTTTCACTATTTGATAGTCTAGTCTTGTTTGTGCAAATAAGGGATAAAATAGTATTAGATACTAGCTAATGAATGAATGTAAATTTGCCCATTCAAAACATACAAAATCTATGAAAACATTTATTAGACAATCGTTACTGCTATTTGGGTTGCTGATCGGTAGCTCGGGCTTACTCCTGGCCCAAACGGATCGGACCGTGACCGGAACGGTCGTGGGTGAAACCGGTGAAGGTGTGCCGGGCACCGCTATTCTGGTGAAAGGAACCACCCTCGGTACCACGACCGACGTCAAGGGCGCATTTTCGCTGCAAGTACCTGCTTCCGCCACCACGCTGGTTTTTTCTTCGGTGGGTATGGTTGGCCAGGAAGTTGAAATCGGGAACCGCTCTCAGTTTTCCATCACGATGAAGGACGATGTCAAGGCGTTGGACGCTGTCGTCGTCGTTGGTTACGGAACGCAGCAACGCCGGGACATCACCGGCGCCATCAGTTCGGTGACCGCGGAGCAGATCGAAAGGGTGCCAGTCACGACAATAAACCAGGCGTTACAGGGGCGCTCGCCGGGCGTCCAGGTAACCAACAACGACGGATCACCGGGTGGCGGCGTTTCGGTGCAAATTCGTGGTACGGGAACATTCGGTGATAACTCGCCCCTCTACGTAGTGGACGGTTATCCTATTTCCGGTGGTATCAACACGCTGAACCCCAACGATATTGCCTCGATGGAAATTCTGAAAGATGCGTCGGCAACAGCTATTTACGGAAACCGTGCTTCGAATGGCGTCGTTATCATTACCACCAAGCGCGGCAAGCAGGGCGGCGTGCAGGTATCGTTCGATGCTTACGGATCGGTGCAAGCCATTCCAAAATTCTACGATGTACTGAACGCGCAGGATTTCGCCACGTTTGCTTCGGATATCGCCAGCAAAGAAGCGTATCCGGTGCTGCCTGAATGGTCTAATCCATCCGGCCTGCGCAACATCGACTGGCAGAAGGAAGTGTACCAAACGAGCTTCCGCCAAAACTACAATCTGGCCCTGCGGGGCGGTAGCGACAAGGTGCAGACCGCCTTTTCGCTGGGCTTTTTCGATCAGAAAGGCACGGTTAAGTTCTCTAATTTCAAGCGCTACAATGGTAGCCTGAACGTGGATTACACGCCCGCCAAATGGCTGAAAGCTTCGGCTAGTGTCAAATACACCCGCACGGGTGGATTTGTGGGCTTCGGTACCGGTATCAATGGATTGGGTACGCTGATCAAGCAAATCCCGACGATGACCGGTAACCCGCTCACCGACCAGGTGAAAGACGAAAATGGCAATTATGGCTATTACACCAAGAACAACTCCGTCGTGACGGGAAGTTCGAACGTCATCGCCGATCAGGAAACTACCGACCGTCAACAGGCTTCAAACTACCTTTTGACCACTACGTCGCTGGAAATCACGCCGCTTGAGGGCCTGCGTCTGAAAACGAACTTCGGCATCAATAGCAGCGACAATTCCGGCTACTACTTTACACCGACCAACGACCGCGTAGCGCCCGCTAATCTGCCCTACTACTCACAAAATGCCAATAATACGTTTGAGTACTTGTGGGAAAACACGGTGGCTTACACGCGTACCTTCGGTATCCATGCCATTGATTTTGTGGGTGGCGTATCGGCGCAGGAGAATACTTACCGGCAGATTGGCGCCACCGGCACCGGTCAACTTAGCGATGAACTGCGCAGTGTTGGGTCGCTGCAAACGATCGTTCCCTTTGGCAACCAGCAGAGCTGGTCGCTGGCCTCGCAATTTGGCCGCTTGACCTATAAGTTGCTCGATCGGTACGTACTGACGGGTACGGTACGGCGCGATGGTTCGTCACGCTTTGGCCCGGGCCAGAAATACGGCGTATTTCCTTCGGTATCGGCAGCCTGGCGCATCAAAGATGAAGCCTTTATGGCCAACGTCGGTGCCGTCAGCGACCTGAAACTACGGGCTAGCTGGGGAGAAACGGGCAATCAGAACATTGGCCTCTTCCAGTATCAGGGCAACTACGGTTCGGGTCCCAACCGGAACGACAACCGGGGCTACGTTTTTGGCCGCGAGAAAACTTACTACGATGGTCTGGTCCTGAACGGCCTGCCGAACCCCAACCTAACCTGGGAAACGCAGACCCAAACGGACTTCGGCGTCGATGCATCGTTCCTTAACGGTCAGATCAACTTCACCGCCGATTACTACGTCCGCACGTCGGGCGGGTTCCTGCTGAACGTGAACGTGCCAAGCCAGACGGGCTTTAGCACCGCCACCCGTAACGTAGGCAGCATCAAAAACAGCGGTCTGGAATTAGGCCTGGAATACCGTGAGTCGAGCAAGCCATTTAAATGGAGCGTCAACGCCAACCTGACCACGGTGAGCAACAAGATTGTGAGCTTTGCCGATGGTCTCAACTCGGTGGGTAACTTTTCCGACCTGGGCTTCCCCAACTACGGTGGCAACCTTTGGACGAACTTCTCACAGTCGCAGGTGGGCGGCCAGGTAGGCGCGTTCTACGGCTTCCAGTCAGCGGGTATTTTCCAAAGCAAGGAAGAAGTCGACGCCCTGAATGCATCCGCCTCGGCTACCAACGCAGGTGCTTTCTATCAGGCATCTTCCACGAGCGCCGGAGACCGAAAGTTTGTGGATCAGCCTACTGTTAGAAACAAGGATGGTGTTCTTGTCCCCGATGGCCGTATCACCGATGCTGACCGCGTAATTATCGGCAGCCCGATCCCGAAATTCTTCGGTGGTCTTAACTTCGATGGCTCTTACAAGCAATTTGATTTCTCAGTATTCTTTTACGCCTCGGTAGGCAACGAAATTCTGAACTACGCCAAGCGCAACCTACAAAGCCTCGCTACCAACGGCGGCATTGGCGTCGAGAACGTAAGCGAAGATTTCTACCAGAATCGCTGGACCGCTGAAAACCCATCTAACACGTACGCACGGGCGGTACGTGACGATAAGAACGGTAATACGCGCGTCTCTGACTACTACGTGGAAGACGGTTCTTACCTGCGCCTCCGCAACCTGCAGATTGGCTACACCCTACCCGCCGAATTCGGTCGCCAGCTGGCGCTAAGCCGCGTCCGGTTCTACGTGAGTGGCCAAAATCTGCTTACCCTCACCAAGTACTCGGGCGTCGATCCCGAAATTGGCCAGGTGGGTGGTGCCGGTTCCACGGTTACCGGAGTAGACGTAGGCAACTACCCAACTTCGCGTTTTTATACGCTGGGCGTAAACGTTCAGTTTTAATCAACTTCTAAAAGAAAATACAAGCTATGAATCGCAATAAATTAATAGGGCTGGCTGGCTTAACGGCCATCCTGCTAGTGCCGATGAGCTGTAAGGATGACTTCCTTGAGCAGAAAAATACACAGGGTATCACCGAAGAGTCGCTTTTTAAGAAACCCAACGATGGCATCGCGCTGGTAACGGGTATCTATGATACCTTCCATAACGTGGACTTTATTACGAAGGCGATGTGGTATCAGGCCAACTTCCTATCGCAGGATTTTAAAAATTACGGTGCCGATACCTTCTTCGAAACCTACGAAGTACCCACCACGTTTGCTCCCCTGGATCTGTTCTGGTCCCGGTCGTATCAGGGCATTGCGCGCGCTAACTCGGCAGTTCCGATTATCGCCAAGATGAAGGCCGACAAGATCATGCCTGAGGCATTAGCCGACCGGCTTACGGGCGAGACGCTATTTCTACGCGGCGTTTTTTATTACTACCTGGCCTCTAACTTTGGTGGTGTCCCACTGGAACTGGAGACCGTTACGGACGATGGTCGTCACCCGCGCAATACGCAGGATGAGGTGTTTATGGCCATAGCCGCCGACATGAAGGCCGCCGCTGATTTGTTGCCCTGGGCGCAGGATCTGGCTCCCGTAGACGTGGGCCGGGCTTCCAAAGGGGCCGCGCTGGCCTACCTAGGCGACGCCCAGATGTGGCTCAAGCAATACGGCGAAGCTGCTGCAACCTACGAGCAGCTTACCAGTAAGTATCAGCTTGAGAGTGATTTCGTGAATATTCATGAATTCGATAATCAGAACGGCAAAGAATCCATTTTTGAGGTTCAGTTTATCGATTCCCCGGATATGTCGTGGGGACACCCCAATGATTCGCACTGGATGACTACCTTCGGAATGCCGGAAGAGATCACGCAGTTTGGGTACTCCTACGCAGATAAGCGTTTCTACGACTCATTTGAGCCCGGCGACGCGCGCAAAGGTCCGACGGTCATTGGACCAGGTGACGAACATGCCAGCCCAGCCATCCAGATCAAAGACTATCCGCTGGTTCAGAAGAATTACGGTGGTATCAATACGCTTGGAACTGTGGATAAGCCCTGGAAGGGCAACGACAAAGGTCGGTCAGGTTATTACAGCGTAAAAACCTGGCGTGATCCCAATGCCACGGGTCGATCGACTTCACCACCTTACATTTTCAGTGGGCAGAATCTGATACTGATGCGTTACGGACAAGTGTTGCTGAGTAAGGCCGAGGCTCTGTTCAGGAGCGGTAACTCAGCCGGTGCGTTGGATATCATTAACAACCAGATTCGGAAACGGGCGGGACTGGCTCCGGCTGCCGGATCGGATGTGCTGAAAACGCTGCTGGCCGAATACCGGCACGAATTGGCGGGTGAATTCTCGCTTTGGTACATGCTGCGCCGCTCTGGTGAGCAGATCAATTACGTGAAGGATACCTACGGGATCGCGGTGCCTCCCGGAAAGGACCTGATGCCTATCCCTGCCAAGCAGATTGCGGTCAATGAAAAGCTAGTACAGAATCCAGGGTACTAAGTCGGTCTGTTGCGTTTGCTATTGCAGCACGGGCTTTGTAATTCCTTACAAAGCCCGTGCTTTTTGTTTCGTATGAATCCATTTGATTTCACGGAGACCAGCCCTATGATTTCTGCCAGGATACTATTTTTTCTTCTGGGAATATCACTGCTTTTTCCCGCCTGCCGGTCTACCCTGGCGCGCACCGAGGCTACCGCTATTGATAGTCTCAGCCCTGCGCTGATTTCAGGAAAGGAACTGGCCGCTACCAACTGCGGAGGCTGTCACTTGGTGCCCGATCCGACGCTACTTGATAAAAAAACGTGGCAAGAAGGTGTATTGCCACAAATGGCTCTGCGCTTGGGGCAGTCTGAGCAGCGAGGGAAGGAGTTAATGCGGTACCGAAATCTTGAAGAGTTGAATCGGGTGATTGCGGCTAATATTTTTCCCGAGCAACCCACGATGCCTCCCGATGACTGGCAAAATATCGTGAACTATTATACTGTCAGCGCGCCTGAGAAACTTCCTCTCCCACCTAAGCACGCGCCCGTTTTATCCGCCCTGCCGTTGTTTACGGCCCGGCAATCGATCGCCGCCAATAATCCGGTCGTGACGCTGTTGCAGTATGATTCAATCCGCCGTCAGATTTGGGCGGGCGATGCCAGCCTGAATCTGTATGCCCTGGATAAGCAACTTCGGCGCGTCGATTCGGTGGCGGTGTACAGCCCGGTGCTGGGCGTTCGCTCCGAACGCAATGGGGTGCTGGATTTGCTCAGTGTTGGTTTGCTGGATACTAACGATCAGCCGGCCGGTGACTGGCAACGGCGGAAGCCGGGCAACACCAAACCTACGGCTCAGATTGAAAACCTGCAACGGCCCGTGTATTCCGTTACCGCCGATCTCAACCGCGATGGACGGCAGGATGTCGTCATCTGTCAGTTTGGTCATCATTTCGGCAAACTCACCTGGCACGAAAAGCAACGCAATGGCAACTACCGCGAACACCTGCTGGACCAAGTGCCCGGCGCCCGCGTAGCGATGGTACGCGATGTGGACCACGACGGCTGGCCCGACGTGATGGCATTGCTCAGTCAGGGCGATGAGCAAGTGGCTGTATACCGCAACCAGCGCGACGGCCGATTCCAAAAGGAAATCCTGCTGCGATTTCCGGCGGTGT
>JBBSSJ010000146.1:0-11404 GCA_038242095.1 Cytophagales bacterium | reverse complement strand
TTTTTCGATCGGATACTTGTCCCCTTTAAAATGCCAGTAGGAGTAGCTCGATACGCTGAGCTTGATCTTGGATGCGGCGGCAGGCCGGGCAACGGGCATCAGCGGCTCGGTCGTGAGTACCGCCGCGCCGGCGGCGGCTTTCTGGAAAAAGTGTCGTCTTTGCATGAGTTGGCGTTGGTTGTGATTTAGGATCCAAGATAGTATTTAATCCTTATGGATACGAAGAAAAATTTCTCCATCCTTGCCAAAAAACTTGCTATACTTGCAAGGCAGGAAGGCAAATCATGCCGTTCTTGTCCTATCCTAATCTACCGAAATGCGAATTTATAGCTACACCATATTAGATGAAGAACTGGCCGCCCGACTCCATGAAGTCGCCGAGCCAGAGGACGAAGTAATCCTCCGCCGGGAAAGTGATGCTGACCAGCAGGCGCAACGCACCTTCGGTCAGGCTGACGTGGTGCTGGGTAATGTTCCGCCCGAATGGCTGGCCGATGCTCCCAAGCAACTGGCGTACCTGCAACTGGATTCGGCGGGCTTCGATAAGTACAAGGGCATCACGCTCAAAGCGCGGGTCGCGAACATGGGTGACTGGTTTGCGCGGCCCTGCGCCGAGACCATCGTAGGTGGCCTTGCGGCGCTGTACCGCGGTATCGACGCGCTCACCTTGCTCAAGCAAAATAAGCAGTGGGTCGGCCACGCCATGCGCACCCACCTGGGCGTGATGGATCGGCAGCGCGTGGTGGTGTTGGGCGGGGGCACCATCGACACGGCCGTGCGCGGCATTCTGGGGGGGTATCGCTGCCGGGTCAAGACGCTGGCCCGCACTAGTCCCGAAGCCGAACTGCACAGTAAAAACGAGTTGATGGTGGAATTACCCGAGGTCGATATTCTTATCAATACCTTACCCGGCACGGCGGAAAACTACGTAGACCGTGACTTGATCGCTGCGATGCGTCCCGGCAGCGTCTACGCCAATGTAGGCAGAGGCAATACCACCGACGAAACCGCGCTGATCGAAGCCCTGCAGAGCGGCCACCTGAGCGGGGCCGTACTGGACGTGACCGCTTTGGAACCGCTTCCTGTCGATCATGTACTTTGGACATTACCAAACGTAATCCTGACCCAGCATACCGGCGGCGGACAAGCCGAAGAACACGCGGGTAAGGTGGAGATTTTTATCAGAAATATTCAAAACCTCCGCAACGGTGACCCCATCGAAAGTGAGGTGGATTTGGCAAGAGGATATTGATTTATTGGACAGTTGACAAAGGATTCAACCTAAGAACGAATAATCATGCAAAGTACCCCTAACCCCACGGCGGCCCGGATTCAGGCAGCTTTTCTTGAAAAATATGGCGATAATTCCCGGCTGTTTCGCTCGCCGGGGCGCATTAATCTCATCGGGGAGCACACCGACTACAACGGCGGATTCGTGCTGCCCGCGAGTGTGGACAAGGCAGTATACTTCGCCATCGAAAAGCGGGATGATGATTTGGTTAAACTACACGCCGTAGATCTGGATGATACTTACGAGTTTCGGCTTGATGACCTTGCGCGACCGGAAAAACACTGGCCGATTTATCAATTGGCGGTGCTGGATCAATTGCAAAAACATGGCCTCACGATTGGCGGCTTTCAAACCTCCTTTGGGGGCGATGTGCCCGTGGGCGCAGGGATGTCGTCTTCGGCAGCGCTGGAATGCTGTTTGCTTTTTGCCCTGAACGAAATGTATTCGCTGGGCCTCGACCGAATGGAAATAGCCAGGATGGCGCAACGCGCCGAGAACGAATACGTGGGCGTGAAGTGCGGCATTATGGACCAATTCGCTTCGGTTTTTGGTCAGCCGGAATCGGTCATCCGACTCGACTGCCGCTCGCTCGAATACGCGTATTTTCCATTTCCGATGGACGAGTACCTGATCGTGCTGTGCGATACCACGGTGAAGCATTCGCTGGCCGATTCGGAGTATAATCTGCGCCGGCAGGAGTGCGAGCGCGGTGTGGCGATCCTGCAAAAATACTACCCCAAAGTTCAACTCCTGCGCGACGCGACGCCCGCGATGGTAGAGGAGCATAAGGAGGAAATGGGCGCGGTGGTGTACAAGCGCTGCAAGTACATCACAGAGGAAATTGAGCGGGTACCCCGTGCGTGCGAACTTTTGCTTAAAGGTGATTTGGCGGGTTTTGGCAGGGAAATGTACGCTACCCATCAGGGTTTGCAGCACGAATACGAAGTAAGCTGCCCCGAGCTCGATTTTCTTGTCGACCAGACCAGTTCCGACCCTGACGTAGCGGGTGCCCGCATGATGGGCGGCGGCTTCGGTGGCTGTACTATCAATCTGGTAAAGCGCACGGGTGCCGACCGCTTTGAAGAAATGATGAAGCAGGCGTACCAGGAAGCCTTCGGTATCGAATTACCCTGCTACCGCGTCAATATTACCGGGGGTACTTCCGAACTTGAATAGAGGAGGATTTGCCGCTAATTCGCGCATCGTTTGTCAGTATTATTTTCCAAAACGTAGCTTTACCCTTTCCAACCCTTAAAACGACCTCTTGCATGAAATACGAATTTATCCTAACAAAAAAACCTATACGGCGCATCTGGCCCCTGGCCGCGCTGGCGCTGGCGACCGTTACCTTATTGAATTGCGAACCAAAAAAGGAAGAAACCGAAAAAATGGTACCCACGATAACCAAAGCCGACTATGGCACCCTGGCCGACGGTCAGAAGGCCGATCTTTTTACGCTTACCAACTCCGACAGCATGGTGGTACAAATCACCAATTACGGCGGGATCATCACGAAGTGGATGGCCCCCGACAAAGAGGGTACTATGGCCGATGTGGTGCTGGGCGTCGACGGTCTCGACAGCTACGTGAAGGGTCATCCCTTCTTCGGCGCACTCGTGGGCCGCTACGGCAACCGCATCGAGCGCGGCTCGTTCACGCTCGACGGCGAGTCCTACCCGTTGGCGATCAATAACGGCCCCAACCACCTGCACGGTGGTAAGGTGGGTTTTGACAAGAAAATCTGGCAGGCCGAGGAGATGAAAAGCGACTCGACTGTGGGCCTGAAACTGATGCTGACCAGTCCCGATATGGACGAGGGATACCCCGGCAAACTCGACGTGACGGTCACCTATACGCTAACCAACGCCGGCGAGCTGAAAATTGATTATCAGGCTACCACCGACAAGCCGACGGTAATCAACCTTACCAATCACTGCTACTTCAACCTTACGGGCATGAAGCGCGACGTGCTGGAGCACATGGTGAGCATCAAGGCCGACAGCATCGTAGCCGTGGATGCCACGCTGATTCCAACCGGGAAATTGCGCGCCGTGGCCGGAACGCCCTTCGATTTTAGAACGCCCCAGGCCATTGGCAAGCGTATCGACGAGATGGAAGACGATCAGATCAAAGCGGGCGGCGGTTACGACCACTGCTGGGTCATTCGTCGTGATGGTAATGACATGGAAGAAATCGCGACGGTCTACGAACCCACCAGCGGCCGCGTGCTGGAAGTATCGACGACCGAACCCGGCGTACAGTTCTACACCGGAAATTTCCTGGACGGATCGGTAGAGGGCAAAGGCGTAACCTACTCCAAGCGCATGGGTTTCTGCCTCGAAACCGAGCACTATCCCGATTCGCCTAACCAACCACAATTCCCGTCGGTAGTACTTCGCCCGGGCGAGACGTACAACACCTCGACGATTTTCAAGATGTCGGTTCGGAAGTAAGCAATCTGGGTTTTTTACGTGTCGGCTGATCGAAGTTTGTCAGGCTGAGTGGGCGGCCCCGTCCGCTCAGCCTGACATTTTACTAAATATCACTCAAATAAAGCGCTTCGACTTTCGTCCGGGCCCAGGGTGTTTTGCGTAAAAACTTCAAGCTTGATTTGACGCTGGGATCGTGCGTGAAGCAGCGGATCGGGATGATCTCGCCCATCGCTTCCCAGCCGTAGCTCGCTACTAAATGATTGAGAATCTCTTCCAGTTTTACCCCGTGAAGAGGATTGTTGAGTTGGGCTTGTGGGGAATCCATGAATATGATTTTTGTACTTCCTAAACTTTTGTACCCCTAATTAACTTTACCGCTACCGTTTTGAAAACCGGTGTATTGCTGCGCTCAGCTACCGTATCAATGGGGATCAACACGTTGGCCTCGGGGAAATAGGTGGCAATGCAGCCTTTGGGAATGTCGTAGGCTATCAGCACGAAGGTACGCGCTACGCGCTCGCGACCGCCGTGGTCGTTGTGCAGATCCACGACATCGCCCGACGAGAATCCTGCTTCGATAATATCCTGAATATTCATAAATACCACCCGGCGCTCGTTGTGGACACCCCGGTAGCGGTCTTCCAGGCCATAAATGGTGGTGTTGAATTGGTCGTGGCTACGGATCGTCATCATCAGGTACTCGCCGGGACCGATCTGCGGGGCGGTTGATTCGGCGACGTTGAACATGGCCTTGCCCGTTTCGGTCTCGAATACGCCGTGGCGGGCGGCGTTGGGCAGGTAATAACCCGCGGGCTGCCGCACCTTACGGTTAAAATCGGCACAACCCGGAATAACGCGGGCGATATCGTTGCGGATATTGTCGTAATGGTGACCGTAATCTGCCCAATTTACCTTCGATTTCTCACCCAAAGTAGCCCGCGCTACCCCGCAAAGAATCCTGATTTCACTCAATAATTGATTGGAAATCGGTTCCAAAACGCCGCGCGACGCCTGAATGACACCCATTGAGTTCTCGCAGGTTACGAATTGCTCGGCACCGTCGTGGATATCCTCGTCGCTGCGGCCCAAAGTGGGCAGAATCAGCGCCTCTTGCCCCGTGACGAGGTGGCTGCGGTTAAGCTTGGTCGAAATTTGCACCGTCAAATTACATTGTCGCAATCCTTCGGCCGTATAGTTGGTGTCGGGTGTAGCCGACAGGAAATTGCCGCCCAATGCGAAGAAAACTTTGGCCCGACCGTCGTGCATCGCCCGAATAGCATTGACCGTGTCAAAGCCGTTTTCCTCGGGAACTTCGAAGCCGAAGACTTCCCGAATATTTTCGCGCCACTCGGGTTTCACCTGCTCCCACACGCCCATCGTGCGGTCGCCCTGCACATTACTGTGGCCACGCACGGGACAGGTACCCACGCCGGGTTTGCCGATGGAGCCTTTGAGCAGCAGCACGTTGACCAGCTCTTTGAGCGTATCGACCGAATTGGCGTGTTGCGTCAGGCCCATCGCCCAGCAAATGATAATCCGCTTTTTGTGTTTGATCAAGTCAACCACTTCCCGGATTTTTTCAGCGACACGCCGCCCAATTCGGCCAGCGCCTCGACATCCTGCGTGCGCAGATGGGCGGCGTATGCCTCGTAGCCGGAGGTTTTGTCTTGAATAAAATCCTGATCCAGTACCGTGCCGGGCGCATTATCTTCCTCTTCCAATAACAAGCAAGCGACTGCTTTCAAAAAAGCCATGTCGCCATTCATGCGGATTTGTACAAAGCACTCCGCCAGCGTGTTGTCCAGGCTTAGCACGCCTTTTACCGTTTGCGGGTCGTTGAATCCCAGCAACCCGGTTTCGTGCAGGGGATTTACCCCGATAATCGTTGCGCCGTTGCGCTTGCCCTTTTGCAAGGCGGTCATCATGCGCGGATGGTTGGTACCCGGATTCTGACCCATAATCATGATGATGTCGGTATCGTAAAAATCTTCCAGCATTACCGTGCCCTTGCCGATGCCCAGCGACTCGCTCAGCGCCACGCTGCTCGATTCGTGGCACATATTGGAACAATCGGGTAAGTTGTTAGTACCGTATTCGCGCACAAAAAGCTGGTAGGCAAATGCCGCCTCGTTGCTGGCGCGGCCCGAGGTGTAAAAAACTGCCTCGTCCGGCGAATCCAGCGCGTGCAGGTGGGCAGCAACCTTCTGAAAAGCATCCGCCCAACTGATCGGCGTGTAGTGCGTCGCACCCTTGGCAAGATACATCGGCTCGGCCAAACGGCCTTTTTTGCCAATCTCCATATCCGACAATTCTGCCAGATCATAAACTGAATTATGGGCAAAGAAATCGGCCCACAACGCCTTTTGCGTGGCTTCCTCACCAAGCGCCTTCGCGCCGTTCTCGCAGTACTCGGCTACGGGCGAGCGCTTGAAATCGGGATCGGGCCAAGCGCAGCTCGGACAGTCGAAGCCGTCCTTCTGATTCATTTTGAGCAAAGCTTTATTGCCGCGCACCACGCCCGACTCTTCCACCACCATTTTGAGGGCAATGGCCACGGCCGTCATGCCCGCTGCCACGGTTTTGGGTTCGTCGAGCCTCAGCCCGGTCAATATTGCAGGATTTTCAGCCGAAGGAAGTTTCATTTTTGAATCGGTTCGCCGATGCGGAGTGAATGACAGAATGTGTGGAGTAATGGTTAAAAAACTCGCTCCATTCCCGAATATACATTGAATCTTTTTTGCCTTAAAAAACCCACCAGGACAATCCCCATTTCTTCCGCCAACTCGACGGCTAGACTGGATGGAGCACCGACGGCAGCAACGAAGGTGATTCCGGCGAGTCCGGCCTTTTGAATAAGCTCAAAACTGGCGCGACCGCTCAGTAAGAGAACTCGGGAATGCAGTGGAAAGTTATCGGTTTGCAGCGCGTGGCCGATGAGCTTGTCAAGCGCGTTGTGGCGACCTACGTCTTCCCGCAAAAATAACAAATCCCCGCTTTTGCTGAACAGCGCCGCCGCGTGCAGTCCGCCGGTGCTGGCAAAGTCTTCCTGACGCTGACGCAGAATGTCCGGCAGTTGGTACAATACCCTCGCATCCACTTTCCATTCCTGGGGCGCAGGCGGGTTTATCTGCTCCACCCGTACTGCCTCAATAGACGATTTTGCGCATACCCCACAACTCGACGTGGTGTAAATATGTCGCTCAAACTGAGTAGGATCAAAGGAAACATCTTCCTGCAAAATGACCGAAATGCGGTTTTCGCCTTCCGTCACTACCACTACGCCTACCACATCGTCAAAATGCCGAATAATGCCCTCGCCGAACAGGAATCCAAGCGCAAGTTCTTCGTCGCGGCCGGGCGTCCGCATAGTTACCGACAGACTTTTGGGTGTCAGATTTAGCCCGTAGCGGATGACGATTTCAAGCGGTTCCTCCACGCTCAGCAGGTCAGTTTGCCGGACGCGCTCAGGACCGCCGAATTTTATGATGTTGACCGGGCGCGTGGAAGTGGAAATGGACATGATTATAAACAAACGAAAAGTCGCTTTGCTGGGCGACACTACAATTTTACTCTAAAAAAGCGTATTATTGTACGAGTCGGAAGATACGCCCGGTCATCCCGCCAGTAAATACAATGCTCAAACCCAAAACTAAGTACAGCGTACTTCCGCGTTGGCTCGCAAAACTCGATTTTTTGGGGCTATTCGAGAAAGACCCGTTTGGCAACCTACTCATCGTGCGTCGTTTGGCGATCATGATTATTGGCTGGGCAACCTACTATCGCTACACGGCGGTTAACAAAATCCGCATCAAAGGTACCGAGCATCTGGCCAACCTTCCCGACAGTGGCGTGCTCTTCCTGTCCAACCACCAGACCTACTTCGCCGACGTAATCGCGTTTTACCATATATTCTGCGCGGTGAAGTGGGGGTACAAAGATACGATTTCGCCGCCGTTTTATCTTTTTTCACCCCGTGTGCGCAGCTACTACGTGGCGGCTTCTGAAACCATGCAAGAAGGCGGTATCCTGCCCCAGCTGTTCAGCATTGGCGGGGCCATCACAGTGGAGCGCTCTTGGCGGGCGCAGGGCGAGAACGTGAAGCGGAGCCTCGACGATAACGCCCAAGACAAGATTGGGATGGGCCTTGACCACGGTTGGGTCGTGAGTTTTCCGCAGGGTACCACCAAGCCTTACGCCCCCGTGCGCAAGGGCACGGCTTACCTCATCAAAGAAAATCAACCCATTGTAATACCCGTGGAGATTAACGGCTTCCGGCGCGCTTTTGATAAAAAAGGACTCCGGTTTAAGAAGCGGAACACTACGATCACAGTGCAGTTTAAGCCGCCCATGCATTTCGCCCCCGATGAGCCGGTCGAACGCATGGTAGCGCGCATCACCACCGCCATCGGGCAAGATACCCCAACCGAAAAAATGAATTGGCTGGAATGATCAATCTAAGGAAGAAAGGAGGGAGGAATGGAGGAGAGGCAAGAAAACTTTGTCCTCCGCGTTCCTTGATAGGTACCCGTTTTTAAAATTGTAGTTTCTTGAAAAAATATTTGAAAAGATTTTGGCAAAAAGCAAATCGCCCCAGTAGTGGCCGCTTTGCTCGCTTGTTTTTATTTGCTGTTGCCGCTTTTTCCGGCCTCGTCGTGCTGGCAGGCGTGACGTTTTATCTATTTGTCATCATGGGCTTTTTCGGGGACATGCCTTCGCGCAAAGAACTGAAAGACAAGCGTAACGACACCGCTTCGGAAGTTTACTCCGCCGATAGCGTGCTGCTGGGGCGGTACTTCATTTATGACCGCACCAATATTGCCTACCGGGACATCGACACGACGGTCATCGAGGCGCTCGTGGCGACCGAGGACGCGCGGTTTTACCAGCACCACGGCGTCGACTCGCGGAGCCTGGCCAGGGTATTGGTCAAGAGTATTCTGCTGCAAAACGAGAGTTCGGGTGGCGGCAGCACGATCACGCAACAGCTCGCCAAAAATCTCTACCCGCGTCGCAACTATTGGTTGCTTGATATGCCCATCAACAAAACCCGTGAAATAGTCATTGCCCGAAGGCTCGAATCGGTGTATACCAAAGCCGAAATACTGGAGCTGTACCTCAATACCGTTTCGTTTGGCGGTACGATTTTCGGCGTGGAGCGGGCGGCGCATTATTTTTTCAACACCTCCGCCAAGAAACTCAAACCCGAACAGGCCGCGGTGCTGGTCGGGATGCTGAAAGCCACGACCTCCTACAACCCACGCAACCATCCTGAGCGGGCCAAAAAACGCCGCAATATTGTATTGGGACAAATGCAGAAATATGGCTACCTGACGCCCGAAAAAACCGAAAAGCTGCAAAAACTGGACTTAGGTACTAAAAAAGAAGTAGTCACCGCCAAGAAGCAGGAAGAAAATATTGCACCCTACTTCCGCGAACAACTCCGCGTCGAGTTGGCCGCCTGGTGCGAAAACCAGGTGAAGCGCAACGGTGACCACTACAATCTCTACACAGACGGTCTGAAAATATACACCACCATTGATGCCAAAATGCAGCGCGAAGCCGAGCGGGCTGTGAGCCGGCGCATGGCGGCGCTACAACGTCAGTTCGATGCGCACTGGCAAGGCCGAATGCCCTGGGGAAAGGACAATTCCGTGCTCGACAACGCCATGCGCCAATCAGTGCGCTACCAGCGCATGAAGGCAGCGGGTGCATCGGAAAAAGAAATCTCGGCTGCTTTTCAAAAGCGCGTTTCGATGACGCTTTACGGCTACAACGGAGCTATCCGCCGCACAATCAGCCCGATGGATTCGCTGGCTTATTATATGAAATTCTTGAACACCGGTTTAGTAGCGATGGAGCCCGAAACGGGCTTCGTGCGGGCCTGGGTGGGGGGCATCAACCATGGCATTTTCAAGTACGACCACGTGACTTCCAAGCGGCAGGTGGGCTCTACGTTTAAGCCAATCGTGTACGCCGCCGCACTGCAAAAAGGTATCCAACCCTGCAAATACATCGAAAACAAGCTAACCACCTACGAGCAATACGAAAACTGGGAGCCGCAGAATGCCGACAACCGATACGGTGGCCGCTACTCGCTGGAAGGGGCACTTTCCAACTCAGTCAACACAGTATCAGCGCAGTTGATCTTGAAAGTGGGCGTGCCGTACACGATCCGGTTGGCCCGCTCTCTGGGTATTCAGAGCGATCTGCCGCCCGTGCCGTCGCTTGCTCTGGGTACGGCTGATCTTTCGCTGCTCGAAATGGTGGGTGCCTACACCGCCTTCGCCAATCAGGGACGGATCAGTCAGCCCGTGTACGTAACCAAAATTCTGGATCGCAACGGCAACGTGTTGCGCGAAAGCGACGACGAAGACCATCGGGAAGTACTCTCGCCCGACAATGCGGCCATTATGCTGCACATGATGCAGTCGGTCGTCAATGAGGGGAGCGGCTCGAGCCTGCGCTCGACCTTCGGCCTATCGCTCGATATTGCGGGCAAAACCGGCACTACCCAAAACCAGAGCGACGGCTGGTTCATCGGCATTACGCCCGGCCTGGTGACCGGCGTATGGGTTGGGGGTGAAAGCCCGCTGGTGCGCTTCCGCTCGCTGGAGCAGGGGCAGGGCGCGCGCACGGCGCTACCCGTTTGGGGCGAGTTTACCTCGCGGTTGGTGCGGTCGGGGTTTTATTCCAAGAAAGCGCCCTTCGAGCCACTTTCCGATGAGCTGAAGGGCCGTCTTGACTGCGCGCCCTACCTCGAAGACGAGCCAACTTTTTTTGATAAAATTCGAGACGTGCTGCCCTTTAATTTTCCAACCAAAGAAGAACGGCAGGAAAAGAAAAAGACCCGAAAAGAGCGCCGGGTGGAAAGGAAGGCAGAGCGAGAGCGGGATAATGGATAGGTAGTGATGAATGATGAATTACGCTTATACTGCAGTGAATGGTGCTTTTTATTTATCCATCACAAACAATTGATAATCTGATAAGTAAGTCCTGAATATTCTTTATCTTAGCCCAAGAAACTAAACAACCAATACCAATATGGCCCAATACAATCTGAAAATCAATGGCCAAACCTACCAGGCGGACGTCGAGCCGGACACGCCGTTGCTGTGGGTTTTGCGCGACAGCCTCGGGCTGGTCGGCACCAAATATGGCTGTGGCATCGCGCAGTGTGGCGCCTGCACCGTCCACCTCAACGATGCCGCCACGCGCTCCTGCGTGCTACCCGTGTCGGCCGTCGGCGATTCCAAAGTAACGACCATCGAAGGACTTTCTGAAAAAGGCGACCATCCCGTGCAATTGGCGTGGGACGAAATCGATGTGCCGCAGTGCGGCTACTGCCAGGCGGGTCAGATTATGACCGCCGCCGCGCTTTTGAAGCGCAACGCCAAACCCAGCGACAAGCAAATAGAAAACGCGATGAACGGCAATATTTGCCGCTGCGGCACCTACCACCGCATCCGGGAGGCCGTGAAAGTAGCATCAACCAAAACCCACTAAGCCATGTCTAACCTGACCAATACCAACCGGCGCAATTTTATGAAGCTGGCGGCCACGGCGGGCGGCGGCGTGCTGCTGGGCTTCCATTGGCGCAACGCCGAGGCCAAACCCGTCGTGCTCGATGCGGCGGCGGAAGCCACAGCTCCGAGCGTCGAGTTCAATAGCTACCTGGCCGTTG
>JBBSSJ010000145.1:0-11516 GCA_038242095.1 Cytophagales bacterium | reverse complement strand
GGACTGCCCGCATCGCGGCACATCGCGGCGGTACGGATTCATCCTAACAATCCTGAATTGGTGTACGTCGCCGTGCAGGGCGCGGCCTACGGCGCCACCGAAGAACGCGGCATTTACCGCTCGGCGGACGGTGGCAAAACCTGGGACAAAATCCTGTACGTGGATGAAAACACCGGTTGTGCCGACCTGAGCATGGATGCCACCAACCCGCGCATCCTCTACGCCGGGATGTGGGACCACCGTCGCCTGCCGTGGCAGGTCGTGAGCGGTGGCAAGGGCTCGGCGCTTTACAAGTCTACCGACGGCGGCGACACCTGGAATAAAATGACCAAAGGCTTACCCAAAGAAATGGGCAAAGTCGCCGTGTCGGTGTCACCCGCCGACCCTGAGCGCGTGTACGCCAACATCGAAGCCGAGGGCGAAAAGGGCGGCATCTACCGCTCCGACGACGCGGGCAAAACCTGGATGCAGACCTCTAACGCCCGCGTGACCGTGGCCCGCGCCTGGTATTACATCGAGATCGAGACTGACCCGCAGAACGCCGACGTGGTCTATTGCATCAACGCTCCCGTGCTGAAATCCAGCGACGGCGGCAAGACCTTCAAGACCGTCGGGACGCCGCATGGCGACAACCACTCGCTCTGGATCAACCCCGCTAACCCGCTGAACATGATCAACTCCAACGACGGAGGAGCCAATGTTACTTTCAACGGCGGCGAATCGTGGAGCACGCAGGAGAATCAGCCCACAGCGCAGTTTTACCGCGTCATCGCCGACCGCCAGTTTCCGTATTGGGTTTACGGCGGACAGCAGGATAACTCCTCGGTTATGATCGCCAGCCGCACCAGCGGTGCGGGCGTGGGCTGGAAGGACTGGTCGGCCGGTCCGGGCGGCGAGAGCGCCTTCGTGGCCTTCGATCCGGACAAGCCGGATTTGATCTATGGCGGGTCCTATCAGGGAAACATTTCGGTTTTAGACAAAAAGACAGGGGAAGAAAAAGACATTATGGCCTACCCGACCATCGGCCTGGCCGAGTTGCCTAAGGACATGAAGTACCGCTTCAACTGGAACGCGCCCATCGTGTCCTCGCCGCAGAATCCGAAAGTGATTTACCACGGTGGCAACGTATTGCTTCGCACCAAAGATCAGGGCTACAGTTGGGACGTCATCAGCCCCGACCTCACCCGCAACGACACCACCAAGCAGGTGGCGGGCGGTGCGCCCTTTACTAACGAGGGAGCGGGTGGTGAAAACTACAACACATTAGCTTACCTCGCCGCTTCGCCGCACCGCTACGGCGTGCTGTACTCGGGCAGCGATTGCGGCTTGGTCCATATCACGCAGGATGACGGCCAATCCTGGCAGAATATAACGCCGCCCGACTTGGGCGAGTGCCTCATCAATTGCATCGAGGTGTCGCCACACGACCCGGCGACGGCCTACGTGGTGGCGAGCAAGTACCGCTTCAACGATTTTGCGTCTTACGTTTTTGTGACGAACGATTACGGAAAATCCTGGAAAAAGATTGTAAAGGGCGTTGCGCCGGAAAGCTATGTCCGCACCGTACGTGAGGACCCGGTGCGGAAGGGCCTGTTATACGGCGGCACCGAACTGGGCATGTACCTCTCCTACGATGGTGGCGAAAACTGGTCGCCGCTGCAATTGAACCTGCCGCTGACACCGATCAACGACCTGTTTATCCGCGAAAATGACCTGATCGCAGCCACCTCGGGACGAGCGTTCTGGATTTTAGACGATTTGAGTCCGTATCAGCAGGCGCAGACACCCTTTGGTACCGAAGCAAAGGCGCGGCTCGTCACGCCCGCCAAGATGGTTCGGCTGGACGGGCGCTCGTCCTCGGAGGCGGTTCCCGGCTACGGGCAAAACCCGGCTTCGGGCGTAGCGATCAGCTATTTCCTGCCTGAGAATCTGGACAGTGCCACCGTCATGCTTGATGTAATGGATGCCGCCGGTAAAGTGATCCGCTCGTTTAACAACCAAAAAGATAAGACCTACCAAAAGTACGATGGCGGTCCCGCGCCCAAAGCTATGCTGCCAACCAAAAAGGGACTCAACCGGTTGGCTTGGGACTTGCGCCGTGAAGCGCTGCCAGGCGTGAGCAAGGTTTTCGTCAACGGCGACTACCGGGGTAGTATGGTCAGGCCGGGAACGTATACATTGAAGCTCGTCACCGATAAGGATACCTCCACGACCACGGCTACCATTATCCCCGATCCTCGCCTTGACGCCACATCGGCCGACTACGCCGCGCAGCAGGAAATTTTGACTAAAACCGAAAATACCGTGCGCGAAATCCACGAAGCGGTCAACACCATGCGCAACGCCAAGATGCAAATCGAAGCTTTACAAACGACCTGGAAAAGCGACACGACCATGAAGGCATGGCAGACTTCGGGCAAAGATCTGGTTAAGAAAATTACGACTTGGGAAGACGACCTGATTACGCCCAAACAGCAAACTTTCCAGGATGTCATCAACTTCCCTAACCGCCTCAACGCCGAATTGCTGGACCTCCGCGGCCGTTCCAGCAACCATGACCCGCGTCCGACCGTAGGTGTAAAGGATCGTTTAGCGGAATTGCTGGCCGAGTGGAACACGCACAAAACGACGATGCAGAAAATTGTGAATGAAGACGTGGCAAAGTTCAACGCAGATTATCAGGCGCGGCGGTTGCCAGCGGTTTATATCAAAGCGGGAGAGGAGTAGGGTTTTGAAAAATGAACGCGCAACTTCGTATTTGGACGTATCTGACTTTAAATCAATACAAAAAGCCCCGATCTATCTTGAAACACGTTCTACACAAGCACCCGCTGGCCATCCGCTGGTTTCACTGGATTAACTTCCCGGTGCTATTAGTCATGATTTGGAGCGGTCTGCTGATTTATTGGGCCTACGATCCTTACAAAATCAGTGTTGGGAACTTTACGATTTTGTCATTTTTTCCTGATGGCTTTTATAAATTCCTGCACGTTCCCTTCCGGCTGGCCGAGGGCATGGCCTGGCACTGGGTTTTCATGTGGCTTTTTATCCTGAACGGAATCCTGTACATAGGCTATACCTTCATTTCGGGCGAGTGGCGACACCTGGTACCTGACCAGACTTCGTTCCGCGAAGCAATCGAGGTGACGCTGTACGACCTCGGTCTTCGCAAAACCCAGCCGCCCTTTATCAAGTACAACGGGGCGCAGAAAATCGCCTATTTCTCCATCCTGCTCATGGGCATCGGCTCGGCGCTGACCGGCTTTGCCATCTACAAACCCACGCAGCTATCGTGGCTCACCAGTCTGCTCGGTGGCTACGCAGCGGCCCGTTTGGAGCACTTCATTTTGACGGTGGGCTACGTGCTTTTTTTTGGAATTCACATCGTCCAAGTGGTCCGGGCGGGCTGGCGAAATTTTCAGTCGATGGTAACGGGTTTCGAAGCCGTCGAACCTGCTATCGTGCCGGACGAGCCTGGCCCCACGAATATCGATTCCCTTCCTCCTAACCCTCTTCCGGCATGAGCAAGTTATCCGAACCCCAACTCCCGAAGAGCGACCTTCCTGAGTCGGTAGTGCGCCGCCGTACCCTCAAAGCTTTTGGCTGGTTTGCCCTGGCGGCGGTCGTACCCGTGGGCGTGTACGAGTGGCTTACGCACAGCGCCCAATCGGCCCACATGCGTAAGCCTCTCCGGCGCGTGCTGGACACGAACGCCCGTATAGCCAAATCCCTTTTCAGTAATAACGGTCTCGTACCGACATTCGATGTCGAATATGCCGCCAAGAACGCCCGCGTCAACGGTCATTATGGGATCAAAACACCCGTTGACGCCGCCTGGCAGTTGCAAGTGGACAGGCCGGGCGAGGAACCTTTGCTCCTTTCACTCGACGACATCAAAGCGTTGCCCAAGCACGAAATGGTGTACGATTTCAAGTGCATCGAAGGCTGGAGTCAGGTGCAACATTGGGGTGGGGCGCGGCTCTCGGATTTTTTAGCGAAGTACCAACTCGGCACCAAAGGCAACACCGACGAATACTACGCTTACGTGGGGCTGGAAACCCCGGACAAGGCCTATTACGTGGGAATCGACATGCCCAGCGCCCAGCACCCGCAGACACTGCTGGCCTACGAGCTTAACGGGCAGCCCATTTCGGCCCTGCACGGTGCCCCGCTCCGCCTGATTATTCCGGTCAAATATGGCGTCAAGAATTTGAAGCGCATTGGCCGCATTTTCTTCGCCGACGAACGCCCGCGCGATTTCTGGGCCGAGCGCGGCTACGATTATTACATCGGACTTTGAAGGTAGAATAGTAGAATATAGGAATAGCAAAATTTGCCAGGTACTAGCCCGATCCGGCACGTTTTTTGGTATGGACCCGTTAGTAAACAGTGGTTTTTATTCGAGATTCTATTGAGTTAGAGAAAACTCAACCGCCTCAGATCACTTTTTGAGGTGGAGAAAATCATTCATCACTCATAATTCATCATTAAAAAATGATCCGTTTACTCGTAGGAGCCGTTCTGGCTACCGCCCTTATATTTTTGTTCACGGCCTTGCGGTCGGAGACTTTTGTACCGCGCGAGAAGCCCGCCAAAATCGAGTGGCTCACCGTGGAGCAGGCTTTTGCGCTCAACCAGCAGCAGCCCCGCAAAATGCTCATCGACGTCTACACCGATTGGTGCGGCTGGTGCAAAGTGATGGATCGTGAAACCTATACCGACCCGAGGGTGGTGGAGTATATCAATAAAAATTACTACGCCGTAAAATTTAACGCCGAGCAGCGCGACGAAGTGCAATTGGGTGACCAGACATTCAAATTTGTGCAGCAGGGCAACAGCGGCGTGCATGAGTTTGCGGCCAGTCTATTGCAAAACAAGCTCAGCTATCCCAGTACGGTATTTTTGGATGAAAAACTACAAATGATTCAGCCGCTTCCTGGCTATTTGAAAGCCAAGGAATTCCATGAAATTATCACATTCTTCGGTGGAGACTTCTACAAAACTGTCGCTTTCGACAAGTATAAAGTTGAAACCTACCCGCAAGCTTTCGGAGGAAAATAACCGCGCTATCGTCTAATAGTCCTCGACTTTCCATCGCCGTCGTTTTTTTAGAAAATCATTATCATCGAAAAGGACGCGGTCAAGGGTAACTTTTAGTAAAAAAGCTCACGGCAACCGTACCGGGCGACGTTACTGGAAATCCTCCATCACCTCCTCAATCGGGCGCGTATTTTCGTAAAAAGACAACATACGCGTCAAAATGCCCTCCACTACCGCATCAGGGCAGGAAGCTCCGCAGGTGAGTAGAATTGTGGTGGGTTGCCGCGCGGGCAAGTATCCTTCCGTGGTGATTTCCTCCTTGCGGTGCATGTCGAAATGCCGGATGAGCGTATCGCTCAGAATCTTTTCTGCCGCCGTAATGAAATAGGTAGGTAGCTTGCCTTCGCACAATTCCACGAGATGCGAGGTGTTGGAACTATTGTAGCCGCCCGCCACAATGGCCAGGTCGGCCGGGTGCGTCAGCAGCGCGTAGGTGGCATCTTGGTTGTCGTTGGTGGCGTAGCAAAGCGTGTCGCGGGTGTTGGCAAAATGCGAATCCACGTCGCCGGGCTTAATCTGGTAATGCCGGATCATTACTTTTTTAAGGTAGTCGGCGATGCCTTGGGTATCGGAAGCCAGCATAGTTGTCTGGTTCACGACGCCGATGCGCCGCAAGTCGCGGGTGGGGTCGAAACCCTTGGAATATTGCCCCGCAAATTCTGCGTAGAAATCTTCTTTTCTGCTTTCGCCCGTAATGTAGGTCGCCAGCCGTTGCGCCTGCTCCATATTTTTGACCACCACCGTGGGCGTACCCTGCTGGCTGTGCGAAAAAGTCGCGCGGGTTTCCTCGTGCATCGGCTTGCCGTGGACCACGACGGTGTATTCCTTCTCGCCAATTTGCGCGGCGCGGTTCCAGACTTTCTCCACGAAAGGGCAGGTCGTATCATATTGGTAGGCATCGATGCCGATAGCCGAAAGCTGGGCCTGAATCTCAACCGTCGTGCCGAAGGCGGGTACCACTACTACGTCGTCCGGGTGCAATTCGGCCCAGGGAATGAGCTGATTGCCTTTGGTATCCATGATGAACCGCACGCCGCGCTCCTGCAAATCGCGGTTGACGTCGGGGTTGTGAATCATTTCGCTGAGCAGGAAAATGCGCTTGCCCTCGTTCTCGGAAATGGCTTTGTAGGCAATTTCGATGGCGTTCTCGACCCCGTAGCAAAACCCAAAATGCCGCGCAATCAGAAACCGTACCGGCCCGAAATCAAGTACCGTAGGTTTGAAATCACGCTTCAGTTTATCGGCCTTGCGCCGGAATTCCTTGATTGGCGAGATAATGCCGCTTCGGTAAAAGCTGGGGATGTCGAAGGTTTTCATTTATTAGGAAAAGTTATCTGGGTTCGTTGAGCGAGAGTTCAATGGGCAAACCGTTGATATCTATCACCTCATAATTAAGCCGTGTGTCTATTTTTATGTTACCGCTGAAAGTGACCGCAAGGCCATCTTGCTTAAATTTATCCGGCAAATTGCATGGTAATATGCCCGGAGTTACAAACAGCCCTTTCGGATTCGGACGAACTATGGTCGAGCAAGCGTCGCACTTGGTCAAATCGAGGTAATACGTATCCCTATTGAAAAATTCTTTGGATAGCCGTACCGTGCCCTCGGCCTTTGTAAATATTTGTAATGTCTCTGAAGCCGGGCCAAGATCGCAGCCTCCTGGTGAAACTTCTTCTTTGGAACAAGCTCCAAATAATACTGTGAGCAGTAGCAGAAATACTTGCGTTTTTCGCATGATCGTGTAGTTTAATTTAAAATATTATCGACCACTATGACTTATTGCACAAGAAATTGGTTGAAAAGTTTTCTTTTGTTTTTTTAGATAAAAACATCTGTCGAAAGATCCTATCCCTACACAAAGGTAGCCAAGTTCAAGAATAACAACCGCCTTTCGGGCTTTGTTCGCTCGTGATAAGCCAAAGATCTCTTTGAGAAAAAACAATACTACCGTGCAACGTCTTACCCTACACCAACCTCTTTGACCCAGAGTGTTCAAAAACCAGACCGTGATAGAATGAATTATTGACGTGCTAAAAATCAGGCACTGTCAACCGTCAACCGCCCACTAAATAAGCTTAGAAACCAAACTGTACCCCGATCGGTACGTCTAGTTAGTGGAACGCTGAAAACTCGGCGACCGGCAAAAGCGACATTAAAGTACGGCAAATTTTCTCTTATGGCATATGGCAGCGGAACGCCCTTTTGGGCGTTCCGATTTCCTTTTTGCTTTGCCTACCTTTGATTTTGAAATAAGTCTGAGCATAACAAGCATTTTTTTTGTTTTACAGAGGAAAACCCACTTTTCGCCGTTCCACCTTTCAGCCTTCCTCCACCCACTTTACTTCCTAAAAACTTTGAATCATCTCGAACTTACCTTGACCCTTTCTCCTGACTACACCGAAATCCTGATTGCCGAACTGGCCGAGCTGGGCTACGAATCGTTTGTAGAAACCGACCAGGGGCTGAACGCCTACATTCCGGCCGATGATTTTTCAGAAGAAGAACTGCACGAACTCCTGGCCAAATATCAGGCAGCCACGGCAATAGGCCATTCCCGGCAGACGTTAGAAAAGAAGAACTGGAACGCCGAATGGGAGCGCGATTACACGCCAATTGAAGTGGGGCAGGCCGTGCGGGTGCGGGCTTTGTTTCATAAGCCCGACCCGGCTTTTACCCACGATTTGCTCATTACGCCCAAGATGTCGTTCGGCACGGGACATCACGAAACCACCTGGCTGGTGATGAACGAACAGCTCGACCTGCCCCACGCGGACCGTGATGTGCTGGACGTTGGCTGTGGGACGGGTATCTTGGCGATTCTGGCCCGCAAGCTGGGAGCGGCGGCTTTGCTGGCCTTCGACATTGACGAATGGGCGGTGGAAAATACCACCGAAAATTTTTCGTTAAATGACGTCACTACCGCAGCGGAAGTATTCCAGGGTACCATTGTGGACGTACCGGAGACATGCCAGTTCGGCGGAATTTTAGCCAACATTAACCGCAATATTTTATTGAGTGAAATATCGCGTTACGTGCGCCACCTGCGGCCCGGCGGCTGGCTGGTGGTGAGTGGTTTTTACGACACCGACGCGGCCGACATCATCCTTTGCGCCGAAGCCGAGGGCCTAACCTTCAAAAACAAAAACACTCGCAACCAATGGGCCACGGTGGTATTTGGGAAATAAAATTTGCGCTACTTAGCGATATGAGTCTATGATTTTTAATAAAAAACTGATCTTTCTTACGCTGCTTTTCGCCATGATTCTGGGCGGAAACGCGCAATTATGGGCGCAGGCTAACAAGCTACCCGAAGCGCCGGGCGAATTTATGGTCGAGGCCACCAAAATGATGGTCGCCAGCCGCAACCCGCTTTACGCCAAAGCCGCGCAGGAGCTGGACTCGATTTGGGCAAGCGCACCGAACGCGAAACAGCAGGCGCAGTTTGTCCAGATCGTACGGCGTATGGCCGACAAGGGCCAGAAAGCCGGGCCGATTTTCTACCTGCTCATGCACAACTTCCGCACCGCGCTCACGCAGCCCGGTAGCGACCTCGACGGATACCTGAATACTACCAACCGCGCCAGCGAACTTTACGACGCCAAGGCTTTCCAGAAAGTACAGGAGAATGTTCAGCTGTTATTCGAAAAACGACAACTCTACGCATCCAATTACAGCAAGCTGTACCTGATCGGGGGTAGCTATACTTTCAAATTTGACGACTCACAGCCCGACCGTGATGCGCCCGGCGCCGCGCCGCTCGCCGCCAACGACGGCTGGGACACGCCCGATGACACAGCGGCATTGGTTACAGTAGCCGCTGAGCCGCTCCCGACGCTTTCGGGCACCATGATCGAGCTCAAAGACGCCACTTTCGCGATGGTAGCCGTCGGAGATTCGGCGGTTTTTGGACCCAGTACCGGCAGCGTGTCGCTGCGGGAAGGCACTTTCGTGGGCAAAGGTGGCAAGTTCAACTGGGATATGGCGGGTGCCCCCGACATTTACGCTGAGTTTGCGGAGTACAGCTTCAACGTCGTCAATCCCCGCATCACCGTCGAGACCGCGACACTGCATGACGAAAAGCGTCTTGAAAAGCCCGTTCAGGGCGTGTTTGAGTACCGCGCTTCCCGTCGCCCGGCGGGTAAGTCTGCCACGTACCCGCGCTTCGTGTCGCGGGGCGACAATGCCGTGCTGCGCAACACCCGCAAGAGCATCACCTACCGCGGCGGCTTTAGCCTGGCCGGAACCAACGTTTTCAGTACTTCCCTTACCGGCCGGCCCGCGCAATTGTACGTGTCTTATCAAGATAAACCCGCCTTTCGGGCATCCAGCAAGCGGTTTGTACTCAACGATTCCGTCGTGTCGGCTAAAATGGCGGAATTGTCGCTGCCGCTCGGCCGCGACTCGCTCTACCATCCGGGGGTGCGCTTCCGCTATTCCGACGACGCCGGTGCGCTGCACACCGAGCGCGCCGACGGGACAAATTTTGCCAGCCTTCCCTACGCCGATAGCTACCACAAAATGAATATTTGGGCCGAAGGACTGCGCTGGGATTTTCCGAAGGAGAAGGTGGAACTGTACAGGGTTGTGGGCAAGAAAGAGGTGCCCGTGCGGCTGGAATCATTTGACTACTACCGCAAGCAACGCTTTCAGGGAATCGCCGAAGAAGCGGGCTTTCAGCCGATCATCATGGCTGCTAATTACATGCAGACCAAAAAGGTATCGTCTTTTTCGCCTTACGATCTGTCCAATCAGTACAAGCAAAATGCCAACATCATGCGTAATACGCTGGAAAGGCTGACGCTCGATGGCTATTTTGACAGCACCCCCGAGGCTGACTCGTACCGCCTGAGCCGCAAGGGAATCATGTACCTGATGGCGAGTATGGATAAAGGCGATTACGACAACTTCCAGATTGTCTCCCAGTTTCAGGCCAATAGCGAAGTGGCCAACGTCACTATTTCGATGAGAGACACCTTACTGACCGTTCGGGGCGTGGAGCGGTTTGTGGTCAGTGATTCGCTGAAAATTGTAGCTACCCCCAACGATAAGCAAGTGGTTATTGGCAAGGGTAGAAACTTTACGCTGAACGGCCAATTGCAGGCATCCAATTACAAGTTTACAGGAAGCGGGCTGACTTTCAACTACGATAAGTTTTTTGTCAATCTTGACAAGGCCGATTCCATCACCTATACGCCGCGTGATAAGTACGCTAAAGGCATGACCAGTGAGGTGGGTGGCTCTATGAAGTACGAGAAAGGCGGGACCTTCTATCTGAGCGATCCTAAGAACAAGTCGGGTAAACAGAAGACCGGCAAATCGCCCCGCATGGTAATTCCTACCGGGATGACGGTGTACTTCGACCAGCCCGAGCGTAAAGACCTGGCCTATGACCGTAAGGTTTTTTTCAAGGTGCCCAAGCTGGATTACGACAGCCTTGACCAACGCGATGTGGTTTTTACCGGAACATTCGACTCCAACGGAATGCTACCACCTATCAAGGCAGTCTTGAAAAGCATGGAGGACAACTCATTGGGATTTGAATACAAATCCGCGGCGCCCTTGAAGCTCTACAATGGCAAAAGTACCCTCAAAATTACGGAACCGCTTGTGATGAACAACAGCGGTCTACGCGGCTCGGGGGTACTCTCTCACTTGTCGGCCACCATTCCGGCGGAGGAAATGCTAATCACGACCGACTCGCTGTTGGCTTCGGGAAGCGAGGCCTCGCTCAAAGAAGCTACCATTGGTAAAGCCTATTTCCCCAAAGTGAGCCTCAAAAACTATTCATTGCGCTGGTTTCCCAAATCTGACAGCATGTTTATCGTGACTCAGGGTAATTCGTTTGACTTCTACGCGGGTACTACGCACCTGGATGGCGGTCTGCTGCTTCGTTCAGCCGGACTCTTCGGTCAGGGCCTGCTTAAAAGAAAAGACGCCGAGCTGGCCTCGCAGGACATCAAATTCAATAAGGAAGGCTTCATCGCTAACAAAGCTAAGCTAAGTATCGGGGCCGACAAAGAGAAGTCGACCCGGCCGATTCTGCTGGGCAACAACGTCGACGTCAACTTCAATACCACCAAAAACTACGCTGATATCACCAACACCACGGCGGGTTTCGGTACCGATTCTACCACGATGGAATTTCCGTATGCGGCCTACCGCACGTCGATCACCAACGCCCGCTGGAATATTGTTGACAAAACCATCGCCATGAAGGGTGATGTTGCCAATTCTACCTTTACGGCCACCGCGCCCGAGCAGCAGGGATTGGCGTTCAACGGATCGGCGGCACTATACGAAATAGAAAAAATGACGCTCAACATCAGTGGCGTGCCTTTCATCAAGACAGCGGATGTCAAGATTATTCCTGAAAAAGGATCGGTGAGCGTGAAGCGCAATGGTCAGATGGCCGAATT
>JBBSSJ010000144.1:0-11551 GCA_038242095.1 Cytophagales bacterium | reverse complement strand
ACCACGGGAAGCGGCGTTTCGATTAATCCGGGCGTCAGGCTATCCAGGTCAAAATTCCAGATAAACCGGATTTGTTTGGCGGTACTGCTAAGATCGGAGGCCCATTTTTCGCCTTCCTGATCGTTAAGGCGGACGAGCCGCTTGTTCAATGTCTTCACCGCTTTCTCAAAAGCCACCTTGTCATTGGCAGACAAGTTGTGGAGGAGAGACGGGTTTTGGTTGTACTGGGTCACAATTTTTTCTACTTGTGCCCATTCTGCCTTCTTACTGTACTTCGTCAGGTTATCCTGAACAAAAGTCGAAAACGCTACTTCGTGACCGCCGGCCAGTAATTGTGTTTTGGCGCTTGAATCGGTATTTAAGCTAGACGAATACGAGGCCATTGGATTTGCACTGAGTATTACTCCCAATACTGCTGCAAATATAATACTTTTCTTTTTAGTGTTCATGGTTTTGTTCTATTTTTATTTTCACTTTATCAACACACAAAGGTCCTTGTATAGTTCGATATTACCAAATTCAATGTAGGTACATCACAAAATTTTATTTGGTATAAAATTCTATTTTTAAGCCTCAATCCCTTATTTTAGATGCTGCTGGAATTACAAACCAAATTTAATAAAAATAAAACCTATAAAATCAATCAATACATATGGTATTCCAAAAATGGAATATTCTTTAAAAAGTACAATCATTGGTTGAATAGGTTCATGGTTTGTTGTAGCCCCAAAGTGCAAAAGGATGTTACTAAGTAGCCAGCTCTATCCAAAATAGCGGGAAGTTCGGCCATTTCGGGCTCAGAAAATGCTTTCAGCACAAACTCCACCTGTCGGCCGCGAGGGAAATCGTTGCCGATGCCCACACGCAGCCGCGGATATTGCGACGTAGCGAGCAATTCCTCGATATTTCGCAAACCGTTGTGCCCACCGTGGGTACCTTTGGGCTTCAAGCGTAGGCTGCCGAAGTCCAATTGCAGTTCGTCCACAACCACCAGCACGTTCTCGACGGGGATTTTGTGGGCATCCATGTAATAGCGAATCGCCTTGCCGCTCAAATTCATATACGTAGTGGGTTTTATAAAATGCAGTATCCGCCCCTTGTGCTTCCATTCGGCGGTGTAGGCCAGCCGCTCGAAGGAAAACTTGAAATCGTGCTGCGCGGCCAGTCGATCGAGTACCATAAAGCCCACATTGTGACGGGCGAAAGCGTATTCGGGCCCGATGTTGCCCAGCCCGGCGATAAGGTATTTCATGCTTTTTGCGGAAAGTTGTGTTGAAGACGTTAATTTAGGCCACAAACTTAAAAGAATTGAAAGTTGAAATTTGATATTTGATAATGGAAGCTAGTATTTTCAATTCTCAACTTTCAATTCTCTATTAAAAAAAGATGTCCCAAAAACGACTCATACTAAGTAGTCCGCTGCTTGAAATCATGATCAGTCGGTTGTGTCAGCAACTGATTGAAAACCATGGCGATTTTGCGCAATCGGTGGTGCTGGGGCTCCAACCACGCGGCATCCACCTGGCCGAGCGCGTGGTGGCCGAGCTGCGTGAGCGTACCGGCGTAATGATTCCTATCGGCCATCTCGACGCGACCTTCTACCGCGACGACTTTCGGCGGCGCGATGCACCAATCGTCCCTAGTAAAACGCAGGTCCCGTTTTTGGTGGAGAATAAGAAGGTCATTCTGATCGACGATGTTGTGGCCACGGGCCGCATGGTACGCGCTGCCCTCGATGCCATGACAGCCTTCGGACGCCCCAATTGCGTGGAGCTACTCGTCCTCATCGACCGCCGCTACAACCGTGACCTGCCCATCGAACCCGATTACGTGGGTATGAAGGTAAATACGCTCTACAGCCAACGCGTCATGGTCGAGTGGCGCGAACAGGGTTACGAGTCTGACCGGATTTGGCTGGTGGATTGATGGGGGATGGAAAACGAAGGCGGCATACAAAGACTGAAAGTGGCATTCTAAATAATGACCTCTACAACCGGAAAATACATTGTGCTACTGGGCCTCAGCATTGCGCTTGTTGGCGTGGCGGTGTATTTCCTGCACGATAAGTTGCATTGGATCGGGCGGTTGCCGGGCGACATCCGCATCGAAGGCAAGAACTCACGATTTTACTTCCCTATTACCACAATGATTCTGTTCAGCGTCATGCTAAATGTGATGATCATCGTGTTGATCCGTAAATTTTTAAATTAGCGACCAGCAAAGCGAATCTCCTCAACCAAGTACTTAGCAATCTGTACAAAGCACAGAAAAACCCTACTGCTTCGAGCCCGAAGACTTGCGGTTCGACGTTTCTTTCGGCGGCGGTGGATTACCGATTTCATCGGTATTGTAGGTGAACTTGTTGACATAGAAGACTTCGCGCTGTGGCCCGATCGGCGCGTTGGGGCGACCGCTGCCGACGCGCTGCACGCCGTAGGCCAGGAAGTACTTGTCGTACCAGGCAGTTAGGGTGGCGTTGTCGTTGTAGAGCACCTTATCGTCTTCCGACTGCGGCGCGATTTCGAATTTTTCATTTTCAACCACCACTTTTTCCCGGCGGATAACCTCCGTGTGGATATTGCCATCCTGCGGGTAAGCCAGCACGAAATAGTCGTCGACGGGCGTAAATTGCACCATCTCCTGCAATTCAAAGCTTGTCAAATCCTTGATTGTAATGCAGTTATCCCACAAGAAATTACCGCTGCGGTCAAAGCCGCACACAATGGCGTGGGTGTAACGGAAGCCGTCCATCGAACGCATATACTGGCGGCTCAGGCCGTTGAACATTGTCGGACTGGTGGTTTTATAGTTGGGATAGTACACCTCGGCGACGAGCACGATCTCGTTTTCAAGCTGAATCAGGTTGTGAACCAGCAGCCGGTAGCGAAATTTGTTTTCCTTGCCCAACGACTTACGTTTCCCGATGCGGTCAAGTACCCGCTGGCGTCGCTTCGGCTTCATGAAATTAAAAAAATTCTGCAATTCCGAGAATTCGATAAAATTGGGTTCCGCCGGTACATTATCCTCGATGTGCGTCACGTACAAGCCCTGAGAAAAGGGCGTGCAGCCCACCGAGTAGTTGCCAATCAGGTAGGAATCGTCGGGGTTGAGCGGCACGATCTGGCCCGAAATCAGGCTGTAGTCCCGATCCTGCAACTGGGTACTCTTAATCAACTTACCGTCATAGTTGTATGTTTTGATTTCGAACGTGCACGTTCTGCGGTGCGTGGCGTAGGTAATGATATTGATAAGGCCGTCCTGCTCATTGATGTCGACATTATTTATTTCCATGTTGCGCTCGAAAAGGCCCGGCAGCACCCGCGTCGTGTGGTCGAAAAATGAGTGCACGATCACAATCGGCCGGTCGCGATAATAACCGGCCACAAGCGCTTTGCTGCCGATGACCTTAAACTGATTCACGTTCACATTAGGCAACAGGGTACCCTTATGCACGTCGATGTGGCCACGCTCAAGGTCAAGTTGCAGGAAAAGGAAATGATCGGTGTCGGGCTCAGCGAAAAGCCAATAGGCGTAGTTCTGATTTTGGTACGACATCACTGGAATGTACCGAAAATCCATGCGGTATTCCTGGGACCAAAGGACTTTGAGTTCGGTGTCGTACTTGACAAAAGACCATTGCTCGTTGCGCGTACCCGAGAATTCACTCCGTCGTATAATCATCAGAGCTCCTTCGGCACCAAGCGAAAACAGGTCGAACTGTTCCCCAATACCCTCGCGGGTCGGCACCTCGATGCGCGTGGTCTGTTCCAACTGCGCCCACCCCTGACCGGGTAGCAATAAGAAACCCGCCGCGACGGTCAGCAGGAGCAGTTGTTTTTCTATGTACAAAAAAAATTTCATCCTGGCTTTTCCCAAAAATCGACGGACATTTCAGGCGTCCGACTAGTAGCGAAAGATAGCGAATTTCTTCCGACACTGAAACGTTGAATCTGGAATAAGGTTGCACGCGTGTAGAGCCGGGACAAAATTTTGCCCTAATTTTGTGTCCGTACCCCTTTACCCCATTTTTTCCTCCGCATGGCTTCGACTATCGAGAATACACTGAAAAGAGACATTGAAACGGCCATTCAGGCTTGCTTCCATACCACTACCGATGATTTTGTGCTGCAACCCACCAAAAAGGATTTCGAGGGTACATATACCTTCGTGACCTTCGCGCTGACCAAAGCGCTGCGGCGCGCGCCCGCCCAAATCGGGCAGGCCATCGGCGAGTACCTGGTCGACAACTCATCGGTCGTGCGGGGTTTTAATGTCGTGCAGGGATTTCTGAATCTGAGCGTGGCGCACGACGCCTGGCTGAGTGAACTGGCGGCCATCGACACTGAAGCCAACTTCGGCACGCAACCCACCAACGGGCAGTCGGTGATGGTGGAATTTTCGTCCCCCAACACCAACAAACCGCTGCACCTCGGCCACTTGCGCAACAACTGCCTGGGCGACTCGGTGTCCCGAATTCTGAAAGCCAACGGCTATGAAGTGGTCAAGACCTGCCTCGTCAACGACCGGGGTATTCACATCTGCAAGTCTATGCTGGCTTACCAAAAACTTGGCGGGGGCGAAACGCCTGAATCGTCGGGTTTGAAGGGCGACCACTTGGCGGGCAAGTACTACGTACTTTTTGATAAAGAATATAAAAAACAAATCAGCGAACTTGTCGCCGACGGGCTCAGCGAAGAAGAAGCCGCCAAGCAAGCGCCATGGATCAGTGAGGCTCAGGAACTGCTGATTTTGTGGGAGAAAGGTGACGCCGAAACCGTAGCACTCTGGCGTAAAATGAACGGCTGGGTCTACGCCGGGTTTCAGGAAACCTACAACAAAATGGGTATCCGGTTTGACAAAATCTATTACGAATCCGATACTTATCTGCTGGGCAAGGACATCATTGAGGAAGGTTTGCAAAAGGGTGTTTTTTACAAAAAAGAAGACAACTCGGTCTGGATCGACCTGACGGTCGAAGGGCTGGATCACAAGCTGGTACTGCGCGGCAATGGCACGTCGGTGTACATTACCCAAGATCTGGGCACAACCGAGCTGAAATACAAGGACTATCACAGCGATCGCTACCTATGGGTGGTCGGCAACGAGCAGGATTACCATTTCAACGTCCTTTTCGCCATTCTTAAACGGTTGGGCCGCCCCTACGCCGACGAATGTTTCCACCTCAGCTACGGCATGGTGGACTTGCCTTCGGGCAAGATGAAGTCGCGCGAAGGGACCGTCGTGGACGCCGACGACCTGCTCGGCCAAATGGTGCAAACTGCCGAAAATCGGACGCGGGAACTGGGTAAAATCGAAGATTTTGGTAGTGAGGAAGCGAAAAACTTGTACGACCTGCTGGCGCTGGGGGCTTTGAAATACTATCTATTAAAGGTCGATCCTAAAAAACGGATGCTCTTTAACCCCGAGGAATCCATTGATTTTCAGGGCCATACCGGACCATTCGTGCAGTATACTTACGCGCGGGTGCGCTCCATTCTGCGCAAGGCCAAGGTCAACGGCATCAGCGCCGAGGTGCCCGCCGAAAACTACGAGGTACATCCGGCTGAGCAGGAAGTTATTTTCCACCTCACCCAATACCCGGCGCGGGTGGCGACGGCCGGGCAGGAATTTTCGCCCGCGCTTATTTCGCTCTACGCGTTTGAGCTAGCCAAGATTTACAACCAATTCTACGCCGAACTTTCCATCTTCGCCGACCCTGACCCAAAAGCGGTGCGAATGCGGGTCGCGCTGTCGGATGCCGTGGCCAAAACAATCCGCCACGCGATGGGTTTGTTGGGCATCGAGGTGCCGGAGCGGATGTAGTTTTGGGCCGGGCGGCGCACCGCTTTCGGCCATTGCTGTGCCAAGACATCCTGAACTGCAAAAAACTATTCTCACGCTATTTTTGGAACGAAAGATTTTGGCAAATCAAGAGAGAAAAAGGCCAACCACCGACCGAAGCGTCGGACCGTACCAACTGCCGACGGCCCCAAGCCCCTGGGTCGAGGCGGCACGGCCGCGTACGTTGGCATTGGCGCTTTCCTGCATTATCATGGGGAGTTTCCTGGCGTATGCCGATGGCGTTTTCAGCGGCATGGTGGCTGCATTGAGTGCACTTACGACGGTGCTCCTACAGGTACTTTCCAACTTCGCTAATGACTACGGCGATGCCGTAAGTGGCAAAGACAGCGACCTGAGGCAGGGGCCACGCCGGGCAGTGCATTCGGGACAAATCACCCGCGAAGCGATGGGCAGGGCCATCGCGCTGTTTTCGGTGCTGTCGCTGGTTTCGGGCCTTAGCCTGCTGTATGTGGCTTTGCAAAATGCCTCGGCGCAGGTTTTCTGGGTGTTTCTGGGGATTGGGCTGGCGTGCATCGCGGCGGCAATTACCTACACGGCGGGCAAGCGGCCTTACGGCTACGTAGGTCTGGGCGATCTTTCGGTGTTGATATTCTTTGGCTGGATTGGCGTGCTGGGGACGTATTATCTGCACACGCTGGTCTGGAATTGGAACCTGCTGCTGCCCGCCACGAGTTGCGGGCTTTTTGCGGTGGCGGTGCTGAATATCAACAACATCCGGGATATAGAATCTGATAAGGCGACGGGTAAGAACTCAATTCCCGTGCGGTTGGGCCGCGCGCGGGCGGTCGTGTACCATTGGATCATTTTGCTCACGGGCATGGCCTGCGTCCTGCTTTATACCCTGACGCACTACACGCACTTTACGCAATTACTCTTTCTGCTGAGCTTTCCCTTCTTCGTGCGCAATGGCCTGGCGGTAACCCGCCTGAACAAAGCCGCCGACCTCGACCCATACCTCAAACAAATGGCGCTTTCGACCTTGCTATTTGTGGTGCTTTTCGGGGTGGGTTTAATTTTTTGAAATAATTTTTTTTATAAAATCATCGAAAAGACGGTGCCGGTGCCTACTTCGGAATCGACGACCAACTGGCCGTTGTGCTGCTGCAGAATCTGTCGGGACAGGCTGAGTCCGATGCCCGAGCCGGTTTTTTTGGTCGTGTAAAATGGAATGAATATCCTTTCTAGCGCCTCGGGCTCAATGCCGGAGCCGTTGTCGCGCACGCTAATCGTCATCTTCTGATTATCAGCCGAAAAAGCTTTTATCTGCAATTGACGATCGGCTCGGTTACCGACCGCTTCCAGCGCGTTTTTGATCAGATTGATCAGTACTTGCTGCAACTGGTCCATATCGCCCGTAACGGTGAGCCCTTCCGGCAGAATTTCCGATTTGTATAGTACGCCGGCAGCCGTAAGATCGGCCTGCAAGAGTTGCAAAACCTCCTGCACCAGTTCCTTCACCACAATCGACCGCATCGTCGGCTTGGGCAAAGTGGTGAAATCGCGGTACGCATTCACGAATTTCATCATACCCTGACTGCGCCTTTCCAATGTTTGCAGTGCTTCTCTCAGATCACCGACGGCTTCCAGGTCGGAAGTACTTTTCTCAATATCCTCGTCCACAATCAGCCGCATGGTACCTACCAGGGATACAATCGGCGTCATGGAGTTCATAATTTCGTGTCGTAGGACCCGCGTCAGGTTTTGCCAGGCTTCCACCTCCTTCTGCTGGAGTTCAGTCCCGATGTTCTGCAAAGCTATGATCCGCACCCAGGTGCCGCGCATTTGAATGATCGTCCCCTGAATGGCTAATTGCTGATCCTGTGGTGATACATATAGCTCGCGTACCCCGGATTCCAGTTCCGATAACGTCTTGAAAAGACGCGGATGCGAATCCTGCAACTCGCTCAGTTGGCGGAGCCGGTAAATGTCCAGCATCCGCAGGGCCGAACTATTGATGAGATTGACTTTTCCGTCGGCGTCGAAAGTGATGAGTCCTGTACCGATATGCTGCACGATGGCGTTGAGGTACTGCAGGTTCGCCTCCTTTTCGGCCCGCGCTTGCCGGAACGCCATGAGTACTTCGTTGAACTGTTGGTTGAGTTCCTGGAAAGTATCGCCCATTACATTGTCGGCCCGGAACTTGATCGTAAAATCGGAGTAGCGCACCGATTCCAGAAAGCGAACGAATTTGCGATTGAAGGACGTGACGTAGATGTAAAGCCCATTGCCCATAAAGAAAACGACCACCAGCATTATCATCACCAGCATCCAGTTGGGTGGCGTACGCGAGATGAGATACCCCAGGCCCAGCCCGGCCAGAACGAGCAGAAATACCCGCCAGAGGATACCGATAGAAAAGTGACGCATGAAATTTTGGTAAAAGAAAAGGTCGAAAATTCGACCGTCGAATTTCAAATGTACCAATTCGTAGCGACAGCAAATCAGGCTGGTACAACAAAGTGCTGACTTGTATCCGACAAAATAATTGAGAGTGACCGATGTCAATTAACGATCCGTTTAATAATCGATGCCAACATTCGCGCACCTTGTCACGTTAGTCAATCGGTAACATAATTTTTAACTTAATTTAACTGATTATGGTGAGGAAAGGGATCTTGCGGCGCTTCGCGCCAAAGTGTGTGCTGTTGGCATTGGTAATTGGTACGATGTCAGCCTGCAACAAAGACAAGGACGACGATATCAAAGTCGAACCTAAGTCCATCACGGACATTGTGAACGAGAACAGTGACTTTACGATTTTGCGGGCCGCCATAATGCGCGCGGGCCTTGCCACGGCACTGGACGGTGGCACGCTCACGGTTTTTGCCCCCAACAACGCCGCCTTCATTGCTTCGGGCTTTGCGGATGTAGCGGCGGTTAATGCTGCCCCCGAAGCGACGCTGAAAAGCATCCTGGAATACCACGTACTGGGTTCAGTCCAAAAGGCGGGTGACATTGCTACGGGTGACAACCAGGAGGTGACCACGCTGGGTGGGCAGAAGGTTTACATCACCAAAAATGCAACCGGCGTATCGGTCAATGGCGCCAAAGTGACGACCGCTGATCTGGCCGCTTCTAATGGCATAATTCACGTGATTGACCGGGTTTTGATGCCGCCGAGCAAGAATCTTTTGGACTTAGCCAAGGGCGACGCGAACCTGTCTTATTTGGTCGCGGCCGTAACGCGGGCATCTGCTAATAGTTCTACGGTATTAGACGCCTTGATGTCGACAAACAACGCCTTTACGGTGTTTGCGCCCACGAATCAGGCCTTCATCGACGCAGGATTTGCCACCGAAGCTGACCTGACGGCGGCCAATTCTGACACCTTGACGACTATTCTGCTGAATCACGTCTTACCGGGAAGGGTATTTTCGAGCAACCTGAAGGCTGGTGATGTAACGACCGCTGGGGCCCAAATGATCAATATCGATTTGAGTGATGGCGTGAAAATCAAAGGTAAAGGCAATGGTACCAATACCGCCAAGGTCACGAAGGCCAACGTACTGGCTACCAATGGCATAGTTCACGTCATCGACCGTGTGTTGCTTCCCTAATTTTTGGAGTTTATGGATTATTGAAAATGCGGGCTTCCTTAACGGGAGCCCGCATTTTTTGTGTCGTGACAACCAACGATGGGTTTAAATGGTAAAAACAGTACTTTGTGCCATGGTAGAAATCCAGAGACAGCGATAGCGCGATGATTACAAGAAAACGATGAAGGCATATATTCCCGCGCTGACCGGACTACGGGCCGTAGCGGCCTGGCTCGTTTTCATCCACCATTTCAATCCGTTTTCGCCCAAGGACAGCTTCCTCTTCGGCCTGGCGCAGCAGGGCTACACGGGCGTTTCGTTATTTTTTGTGCTGAGTGGCTTCTTGCTTTCCTACCGCTATTATGATGCCCCGCTCACGACCCGGGCGGGGCTTGCGGATTATTTTCGACGGCGGGTTATCCGCATATTTCCGCTGCTCTTCCTGGTGGTCAGTGGTACCTTTCTGGTGTTACATTTTGCCGGAAAGTTACGCTATGAGCATCCTATAGCTGAATATCTGCTTAATATTTCCCTCCTCAAAGGATTCTCCGACGCGCACAAATTTTCGGGCGTGGCGCAATCCTGGTCGCTCACCGTGGAGGAGACTTTCTACATTCTGCTGCCTGGCATCCTGCTGCTTCACCGTCGGCGCGGCTGGTTCTGGCGCACCTTCGCCGTGATCGCCGCCTCGGGTTACGGATTCTACCTCTGGGGTTCGAGCACGGGACTTTTTTTCGAGAATCTCCCCTTTCTCGTTCATTACGCTTTTTGGGGACACAGCCTCGACTTTCGGGCAGGATTTGGATTGTTTTTATTTTTCAGAGAACGACCGGTTCCCGAATCCCCAAAACCAATTCGTACTTACGCCGGGCTGGTGCTGTACGGAATCGTCTTAGTCATGATGACTAAGACCTACCGGGATGATCCCGATCCCTGGGCCAATTCACTCTTTTGGAGCCACCTGGTTATGCCCGTTTCCTTTGCCCTCTTGATGGCCGGACTCATAACCGAGAAATCATATCCGCAGCGATTTCTTGCTCTACCGTTGTTGCAGGAATTAGGCAAATCCTCGTACGCGTTTTATCTCCTGCATCTCGGCGTTTTGAGTTTTCTGGTCAGAGACTTGGGTTGGATAGGCTACTTTTTGTTTATCACCTTTATTTCCTGGCTAGTCTACCAATGGGTGGAAAAGCCGATTGGGATTTACTTCAAGAAAAATCTCTTCAACTCTTAAATAGATCACTTGGCTGATCCGGCCTGGGCAACACTCAAAAACCTGTCAGCTGCCATTGATCCGGCAGGCTTACCCGTCGGTATAGAAGAATGACAGCCTCGCTTTGGATTTGATTTTTTTAAGCAAAAAAGGGCAACAATTAAAAAGCGGCAACGAAATATACCTTCTGCTTTTTATTTATTTTTGAGCCCGAAAACACCTTACTTCCTACCTTTTTGAACAGGAGCAAGTAAGGCTGCCGTCATTACAAAATATCAACCTCAAGATATCACTGAGAAACCAGCTTATGGGCGACGACTTTAGGGTGTGGTTTAAGGATCGCAGCGAGCAAGCCATCAACAGCATTGCTTTTTATCCCGCCTTCATCGGATTTTTATTTCTGCTTTTCTCCTGGGCCGCGATCACCTTCGATTTTTCCGAAACCGGCAAACAACTCAAGCAGGATTTTTCATGGCTGACGTTAAAAGATGCTGCCTCAGCCCAGAGTATCGTGTCGGCCATTGCCTCGGGCGTCATTACGCTCACAGTCTTTAATTTCTCGATGGTAATGATCGTGCTGAACCAGGCCGCTTCCCAACTCAGTAATCGGGTGCTTACCGAACTGATTGGCAATCGATTCCAGCAGATAGTACTGGGAATCTACGTCGGCACCATCGTTTTTGCCTTCTCCTTGCTCAGCACCATTCGCAGTACCGATTCGGGTATTCATGTCCCTGCCCTAAGTACGTATATCCTGATCCTGCTGACGATTATCGATATTTTCATTTTTGTTTACTTCCTGCATTACATCACGCAGTCAGTCCGCTACGAGATTATCATCGAGCGGATTTTTCTAGAAACAATTGAGTCGCTGGAACAGGACAGCCACTTGCCCCATCCCCCCGAACCCGTTGAATTTCCGAAAAATAGCTATCCTATT
>JBBSSJ010000143.1:0-11551 GCA_038242095.1 Cytophagales bacterium | reverse complement strand
CAATATTCCCCGCAAAAATCGTTCAAAACAATCATGAGGTTATTTTTAAAAGTAAAATTGGAGACCAGAAGCATGAAAAACTGGCTGTATAGCCGGAGCCTTTTGCTCATCGTTGCGGCCTGCACCAAAAACAGCAGTCTGCCGGGAAGTGGCAACGGCAATCATCCGGCGGCAAAGGGGACGTTCAAAGTAATGACCTACAACATCCACCACGCCAACCCGCCCTCCGAAAAAGTAAAGATCGACTTAGCCGCCATCGCGCGGGTCATCAATCAGGAAAAACCCGACCTGGTGGCCTTGCAGGAAGTGGACGTTTATACCGAACGCTCCGGCAAACAGCTGGATCAGGCCCGCGAACTGGCCAGGCTAACGGGCATGAAGTCGTTTTTCATGAAGGCGCTGGACTATCAGGGCGGTGAGTATGGCATCGCGGTTTTGTCGAAACACCCCATCCTGGACTCGGCGGGCTACCTGCTGCCGTGTGATCCCGCGCTGGGCGGCGAGGACCGGGCCGTAGCCTCGATTACTGTGCAGTTGCCCGGCAACAAGAAAATCATTTTTGCCAGCACACACCTGGATTTGAAAGAAGGCAACCGTTTATTGCAGGCAAAAGCCCTGATCGGGCATCTTGAAAAATCCGGCCTGCCGATGATTTTAGGGGGAGATTTCAACGCCCTGAAAGGCAGTCCTGTCATCGATCTTTTCGATCGGCATTTTACGCGAACCTGTCGCGACGACTGCGCTCCCACCATTCCAGTCATTAACCCAAACCGCACCATCGACTTCATCATGTACAAGCCAGCGGGTAGGGTTAGCGTTTTGAACACCAGGGTGATCGACGAGCAATACGCCTCAGATCACCTGCCGGTCGTGGCAGAACTCGAAATTTTGTGAACTGGCGGCTTAGGTTGTAGGGGCACTTTGGTGAGGGCTTGTCTTCTAACTTATTGCTCGACTTGATAAGGTGCTCCGCTTCCTGACCTGATTTAATCGTAATGGCCATGATTTATCTGTTTTTTTTCAAAAAAGTAGCATCTACTTTACTATCAGAAAACCAAAAAAATCGCCGGATGGAAATGATTCCATCCGGCGATTTTTTTGGTTTTTAACGCCTGGGGGCGTCCCGTGTCAACTAAATTAAATCGTCTCCGCCTCCAAAACCTGCGGCTGCTCGGGAGCAACTTCCTCCGTTTTTCCCTTGCGGAACCACTTCTCCCGCACACGCTCGTTGACGTAGTACATGCAGGGCACCACGACCAGCGTCAGGACGGTCGAGAAGATCAGGCCGAAGATGATCGTCCAGGCCAGGATGTTCCAGAATACCGCACTGTCGCCGCCGATGATGACGTGCGGATCGAAATCGCGGAAGAGGCCTACGAAGTCGATCGTCAGACCGAAGGCCAGCGGAATGAGGCCCAGTACCGCCGCCGAAGCAGTTAATAGTACGGGATTGAGACGAATGGCTCCGCCCTCAATGATGGCCTCGCGCAGCGGGTAGCCGCGCTCGCGCAGCTCGTCGATGAATTCGATGAGCAGGATACCGTTCTTTACCACGATACCCGCCAGGGCGATTATCCCCACACCCGACATGATGACCGAGAAAGTCTTGTTAAAGACAATGAACCCGAGCAATACGCCGATGAGCGACAGGGCGATCGTAAAGAAGATAATAAACGGCTTCACTACTGAGTTGAACTGTGTCGCCAGAATCAGGTAAATCAGCAGCATGGCCGCGCCGAAAGCCCCGATAAGGAACGACATGGATTCCTGTTGGTCTTCCTGCTCCCCGCCCATCTTAACCGTATAACCGTTGGGAACCTCGAGATTGTTGACTAACTGCTGGATTTGCCCCACGATCACGTTGGCGTTGTAGCCCGGCACCACGTCGGAGCTGAGCGTCACGATGCGCTCCTGATCCTTACGGTTGATTTGGCTGAACGTGGTCGAGTAGCTAATATTGGCCACCGACGAAATAGGTACCTGCCGCAGCGCCCCGCCGCTGTTCATGTCGCGGTACACGATGTTCATGCTCAGCAGGCTACTGATTTGGTCGCGGTCGCTCTTTTCCAGTCGCACCATAATCGGGTACTCGTCCTCGGCGTCGCGAAACTTGGATACCTCGGTGCCAAACAGGGCGGTACGAATCGAGAACGCGATCTGCTGCGAGCTGATACCCTCACGCTGCGCCTTGTTGCGGTCAATGTCGATCGTGATTTCGGGCTTGTTGGTCACGAGATCGGTGCGGAGCTGGTCGATGCCCTGAATTCCGGACTGCTGCACCTTTTGCAACACCTCTTTTTCCAGCTTCTGTAGTTCGGCGAAGTCCTCACCGGTGATTTCGATCGAAATCGGCTTACCCGTTGGCGGACCGGTGCGCTCCCGTTCTACCGATATTTCGGCTCCCGGGATATTGACCAGCGCCTCCCTTACTTTGACCAGAATATCTTCGGTCGAGCGATCCCCCCGGAATTCGTTCGATACGAAAGCCACCGTCACCTTTGACTTGTTGGGCGTAGCGGCGCGGTCGGGGTTGGTAGGATCGCCAGCGTTCTTACCTACGTTGGAAATGACCGAGTTGACCATATTCAAAGCGTTCTCGGTTTCCAACACCTTAAACACCTTCTTCTCGATTACTTTCGTCACTGAGTCCGTCACGCGGGCGTCGGTACCGACGGGCAGCTTGTTATACACATAGACATAGTCAGGGTCGCCGCTGGGGAAGAAGACCACCTTGGGTTGCACGATGCCGGTCAGGACGAAAGTAAAGACCAGCAGCACCAGCATCGCCACGATCGTGACCACGGGACGGTAGCCCTTGATAAGCCAGGTAATCAGCTTCCGGTAATTGTCGCGCAGGGCGGGCAGGAAGCGGTCCTGGAACGGCGTCAGAATCTTCGGCGTCAGGATGTAATAATTGAAGGCATACAAAAACAGAATAAATACCAGGAAGTTGCCGACACCACGATCGATGAAGTAGCCGATTAAAGCGGCCACGCCAATCACGATCACGGGACGGCGGATCGCCTTGAAACTCTGCTTTTCGTTTTTCTCTTTGGTTTCGTCGTGGCGCTTCATGAAGGACACCGCAAAGACGGGGTTCATGACATAAGCCACGAACAGCGACGACATCAGCGTCAGAATAAGCGTCAGGGGCAGGAATTTCATGAATTCCCCCACAATTCCCGGCCAGAACAACAGCGGAAAGAAGGGAGCAATGGTCGTGAGCGTACCCGAAAGTACCGGCACGAACACCTCGCCCGCCGCCGCTTTCACGGCTTGCTTGATGTCCCAGTCGGGATGCTGGTTAAAAAGCCGGTGCGTGTTTTCGATCACCACAATGGCGTCGTCCACCACCAGTCCGATTCCCAGCAGAAAAGCAAAAAGTACAATGGTATTCAGCGTAAAAGCGGTGCCAACGATCGGCCCAAGAATGGGCATCAGCGTGAAAGCGACCAGCGCCGACAGCGGCACAGCCAGCGCCACGAAAATGGCATCGGCGACGCCCATAAAGAACATCAGAATCAGCACCACAAAGATGAATCCCAAAATAACCGTATTGACCAGGTCATGAACGCTCTCGCGGGTACGCTCCGACTGGTCGGCGGTAATTTGAATATCGAGCCCCTGCGGGAAGCGGGTTTCCTTGTAATCGGCGATGGTTTCCTCGATTTGGTCGGAAGCGGAAATTAGATTAGCCCCGGCCCGTTTGATGACGTTCAGCGTGATGACGGGCTTGTTGTCGAGGCGGGCAAAATCCTGCTGCTCCTCGAAGCTGTCGCGCACGTCGGCCACGTCGCCCAGGCGAAGGATGGCCCCGGTGCTGGTTCGAATGCGCAACTCGGCGATCTGAGCGACGTCCGAAAACTCGCCTTTGACGCGAAGCGTCCGGCGTACGCCATCCACGGGCAGTTCACCACCCGATACGTTCACGTTTTCGCCCTGCACAGCGGCTTGAATATCGTAAAAGGTCAAACCGGCGGCCTGCATCCGGGGCAGATCCACGTTGATCTGAACCTCGCGGTTCAAGGCCCCCACGATGTCGACGCGGCTGATTTCATTCATGGCCTCGATGGCGTCCTGCAAATCCTCGGCATAACTTTTCAACTGCTTGAGCGAATAGTTTCCCGCAATGTTGATGTTCATGATCGGGAACTCCGAGAAGTTCACGTCCTGCGCCGTGGGGCCGGAGTCCAGCTTTTGGGGCAGATCACGCTTGGCTTTATCGATGGCGTCACGCACCCGCTGCAAAGCGTCGGACACGTCCACGTCGGGGTTAAATTCAACCAAAATGACCGATACGTCTTGTAAGGCGTTCGACTTGATGCTCTTGACGCCCGTGATGGACTTCAACTGCTTCTCGATGGGCTTGTTGATCGTGTTTTCCACATCCGCCGGGGCGGTTCCGAAGTACACTGTATTGATGTACACCTGCGGAATTTTGATGTCAGGAAACTGCTCCTTGGGCAGGTTCGAGTACACCAGAAAACCCGCCAGCGTGATGATGAACGTAAAAATGTAGATCGTCGTCCGGTTCTCCACGCACCAATTGGTGAAGCCGAGGGTCTTGTGATCGTCTAATTTGTGATCTTGGTTCTTCATTGGGAAATTTTTTGGGGTAAAAAGGTTAAAGGGTTAATGGTCAAACGGTTTTTTCTGCTTTCTCTTAGCGGGGCATGATCCCCTTAACCCTTTGACCGTTTAACCCAAAACACAAATTATGCTTACAAGCTAAAATATAACCGCTTGCCCGTCCGCCACGTCCTGGTAGCCCTGGGTGATGAGCTGGTCGCCGGCTTTGAGGCCCGCCAGAATTTCGATTTTACCGTTGTAGCTGAGGCCCGTCTTGACGACGCGCGACTTGGCGACTTTCTTGCCGCCATTGTCCTCGGCTACGTAAACTACGGTACCATTCTCAGTGTTTTGCACAACGTTCTGGTCGATGACCAAAGCGTCTTTTTGGGTGGCGTCGTTGATCTGCACGGTCGCCAGCATATTGGGCTTGATCGATTTGGTCGAGGGCAGATTGGCCTCGATGCGGAACGTGCGGCTCAGCGGATCCACCGTAGTGCTCACAAACGTGATTCTGGCCTTGTACTCTTGATCCAGGTCGGGGAATTTCACGATCACTTCGTCGCCCTTCTTGACCGTCGCCACGTAGCTGTCGGACACTTTGGCCACGATTTTCAGGTTGCTCAGGTTCACGACCCGCGCGACGGGTGCACCCGGTGCGGCCATTTCGCCTACTTTGGCAATGACTTGATCGACCACACCGCTAATCGGCGCGGCGATATTGGACTGACCGAGTTGCGTGTTCAGCGTGGTAATTTTTTTCTCCAACGACTCCTTGTTGTTCTTGGCTTGTAAGTACTGAATCTCGGTACCGATTTTCTGCTCCCACAGCCGCGACTGCTTTTCGAATACAATGTTAGCCAGCGACAATTGGCCCTGTACCTCGGCGATCGACTCCCGCATGATGCTGTTATCCACCCGCGCCATCGTTTGGCCCTGCCGCACATTGTCGCCTTCCTTCACCAGGACTGCCGTCAACACGCCGCCCGATTTCGGACTAACCATGACGCTGTTCTTCGCGTCGACCGAACCCTGCACTTCTACGTAGTGCTTGAAATTCTCGCTCGCCACGGGCGACACCGTCACCGCCACGGCGCGGGCTTCGCGGACGGTCGTCGTGTCCAGCGTGCCAATTTCCCCTTCCAGAGCTTTGATTTTCGCTTCTGTTTCGCTCTGTTCGCTCTTCAGTTTCGTCAGTTCATCGCGCTTTCCCGCCAGACTATTATCGTTTCCGCCGCAAGCTGCCAGGGTAAAGGCCGTGAGGGCAGCGATTATGATGTTTTTATTGGTTTTCATTGTTATTCGGGCTATCGGCAGTCGGCTATCAGCCGTCGGCCTTTTTTTGATCTAAAAAATTAAAATACTTATTGTGTTTCTAAAAGTTAAACTATACAGTACAACCGCCTATGGGTGACGATACTTATTAGTTAAATGCAAAGCCGGTGGCCGAAAGCCGGCAGCCCCCTTACTCCTCATACAACTTCCCCCGGGCCTTCGACAAATCGACCTTTGAGATCAATACGTCGTAAAGGGCGGCAAAGTAATTGGTTTGGGCTTCTTTCAGGGACGATTCGGCGTTGATGACCTCAATGTTGGTGCCGACGCCTTCCTGATATTTTATCTTAGTAACCCGCACGACTTCCTCGGCCAAATCTACATTGCGCTGCTGCGTACTGAGGGTTTGGAGCGAGTTGGTGAGCGTAATGTTGGATTGCTGCACTTGCAGATCGATGGATTGCGAAAGCAGATCGCGGCCTACTCTTACTTTCTCAGAGGTAACCTGAGCTTGCTGTAGTTGGTATTTTTTGGTCAAACCGTCAAAAATGGGAATGTTGAGATTAAGGCCAATCACCGAGTTGTTGAACCATTTGGAGCTGAATAAATCAACAAACCCATTGCGCCCGTTATTATGACCATACGACGCAAACGCGGAGACCGTAGGCAAATAGCCCGCGCGAATGCGCTGGATGTCGAGCTCGGCCAGTTTGCCCTGCGTATCCAGAACCGAATATTCGATACGGTTGCTGTAATCTACGGCATTATTGATGGGCGTGGGTAGACTGTTGACGCTGTCTTCATTTACAATATCCGTCAGAATAATTTGATCGGTCAGCGACATACCCATCTGGTATTTGAGCAAAGTATAGCTTAGCTCAATAAGGTTCTGCACATTCTGCCGCTCCGTTTTGAGGTTGTTCAACTGGACTTCCAACCGGTCCACGTCAATTTTTTCAACGAAGCCAGCCTCATAAGTGGTCCTGGTGTCGCGCATTAGGGTGTCCAATCGCTCAATGTTAAGATCAAGTACCTTGGCTCTCTCCACGGCTACCTGCGCCGAGTAGTAGGCTTTAGTCACAGCTTCGGCCACGGCCACTTTCGATTGGATGACGTTCTTCTGCGCCAGTTCTCTGTAGGTAGCCGCCGCCCTCAGACCCACCAGGTAGGAACCACTGAAAATCAACTGATTGACAGAGGCACCAATGCTTCCCGAAAACTTTACACCGAACTGAGCAGCAATAGGCGGAGAATCAGCTGGTGCGTTTGGGTCCGCGAATTGAGCCGGTAGGAACACGCGTTGGATAATGGCGTTATAATTAAATCCACCCTGTATGCCAATCTGCGGCAAACCCGTCGCCCGGATTTCTCCAATGCGCGACTCTGCTGACCGCGCGTCCAGCTGCGTGTTTTTAATATTGAGGTTATTCTTGATTGCATAATCGACCGCTGCTTCCAGCGTGTAAGGCGTTTGGGCGCGGGTAGGCAAGGCGCCCAGCAGCACGGCCAAGGCCAACAGTCCAATTATTTTTATGCGTGGTGTTCGTTTCATGGTTGGTTGACTTCTTGTACTGATTTTTCTGCGTAATTATAATAGACTTCAAATCCCTGGTCGGTTAGGATGCCGCGCAGGAAATGGTGGATAAGTTGGGTGTGTACTTCGATCATGGCAAACTTCTGGGGTGGAAAGATAGCCGGATCAAAGGCCATCTCGATTTGCTCCACCCGCATCCGAGCCAGCACATCCACGTCGAGGTCGTCGCGGTAAAGTCCGGCGGCCATGCCGCGCTGCAGGTTGCCGCTGATACCCTGAATAATGTGTTCGTGCTTGTGCTTCTGAAACAAGGCCCAAGCTTTTGGGTAGTATCTTTTTAAATCATGCAGCAGCACCGGGCTCATGGTGGCAAAACTTGCCCGCATATAATCCGAAGTCCGCATTACTTCTTCGATGGGGTCGCTGGCCTCGGCTCCCAGACGATCCATGTCGGACTGTTCACAGTCCAACTCGCGCTCCACGACTTCCTTCACAATCGCGTCCTTATCGTTGAAATGCTGGTATATCGTCTTTTTCGAGATACCCAGCTCTTTCGCTATATCATCCATCGTGACGCTCTTGACGCCGTAGCGCCAGAACAAATCCACCGCTGCCTTCAATATCCTATCTTTCACGCCGCAAAGTTGTAGTTTTCCAAGGATAAAAACTAAGGAAACTTTAAGAATGTTCTAAGTTTATTACTTTTCTTCAATATTAATTTACTCTTAATAGGTAATCTCTCTGTCTATTATTAGGTTAAAATACTTAATACTAGATCACTACAAGAAATTCAGAGTTGTTTTTATAAGTCTCTACTTCTCAAAAATTGATCAATCGCAACAGGACGGTAAAAACTGCAATAATTTTAAATAGTATTATAGCAGGACGAAATCGAATAAATCAGAGGTTGGAGGATACCTGAATAGTTAACCCATAGTGGAGCGATTTTGGGAGCGAAGTATCACTGAAAAAGGCTATTCTTCAATTGATTAGGGCTAAAAGCGCCGATAGGAAGGGTAAGCCGTAAAAAATACGGGATGAATTGAGCACCGCGGCAGGAAATCGAAGTGAGCGAACGCTATGCGGCTTTTCGGTTGGACCAGAAGAAATAGCCCCAAAGCGCTAAAACGATTAAGCCAAACACGTAGGTGGAGGCTGGTGTTACGCTTTTGGTCACAACCATTGAGTTGTACAATCCCCAAATTCCCAGCCCGGTGAGAAGCAACAGAGAAAACAGCAGACCAATGCCGCGCGGAGCAATCGGCCGCTTCGACAAGTCGGACTTGCTCGCCCGGGCGTAACGGGTGAGCGACTTCTGCAAGGCCTCGCCAAATTGCTGGAAGGCCGCAGTGGGCGCGAACAAGCGGTTGGTTTGTAGGTCAAGGCGCTGGCCGTCTTTGAATACCAACCGGATTTCCGCGCCGCGCTGGTACTCGATGGCGTAGGATTTCAAGTCAGCGAAGGCAACTTTTTCGGTGCGGTTGGCTAGCCGAAGTGTCACTGAATTGGGGTCGATTTGCCCACTGCCCCGTTTTTTAACCCTGCTTTTATTGAGCCAAAACAGTCCGCCCGGCACACCCAGCGCCAGCGCCAGGGCAGGGAATAGGCCCATTACAGGGTGCAGGAAGTTGGCCAGCACGGCGAATACCACCAGCACCACCACGCAAACCAGCGAAAGTGTCACCATGAATCCGCGGTCAGTATATTCGAAATTGTAGGTTTTCATCATATCAAGAAAGGTGAAAACCAAACATCACAGGTCGGAAGTTCGCCTCTGCCTCTTTTTCTGGGCGCCGAAATAGGAAATCCATAATCCGATAAATACCGCGATTGGCATGACATAAGACGACAACCCCGCGCCGACGGATAGACTGTACACGATTGCGAGGACGAGGATGATGGTCATTGCCAGTAAAACAATATAGAACGCTTTCTGCTCGAATGTCCCCGGTTTTCTGGTTAGGGCAATGTTGCCGTCACGGACAGCGCGCGTTAGTTTTTTGTCAAGATCATCGCAAAAAATCCGGAAAGGCTCCGGATTGCAGAAATTGCTGTTCGCCGATATTTTGAATTTCTCCCCACCTGCGAATCTCAAATACAAAACTACCCCATTGTATTCTTCGACCTTGTACGACGCCAGGTCACCAAACTGAACGCGCCTTTCCTGACCGTCGAGGACGAACGTAACTGACGCCTCGTCAAGTTGCGCTGACCCTCTTTTTTTGGACAACCAATTGGTGTACTCAAATTCGTAGGTTTCCATTTGTTTTTCGAGATGAAGTTTGCAGTTGACAGCTTTTTTTGAATTCTATTTGTCAGGATAAAATATCGCGTTTCTAATTGTTTCCCGGACAGGCCGGTTCATGGGGCGGGCAGGTAAGACAGTATAGGATGGTTGGGAAAGTGACGAGGCTAAATTTGCACTTAATAAAGGATTTATGGAAGAAAATCCACCTTGCACAGGAGGGTAAGTTTTTGAATTTTATATATTCTATCATTAGTAGAGAAGCAACTTATGCGACTTTACCGTAAAACGACGCTATCAAGCATTTCTAACCTTCTAACTATAAAAATACCGAGCCTATGAAGATAGACTAAAACATAAAAACCCGACCGTGTGTCACCACTGTCGGTTCTAAAACACCTTCATTTTGCATTATTCTGGGGAGAACCGTGCAAGGTGCTGCGTCCCATTTTTACTCAAAACATAACTTTCAAATTTATGAACGAATCGCGACAATTACTATTTCGCGGGTCGAAGCGTCGGTTGCTGCAACTGATGCTCGCTCCATCTCTTTTACTTCTTTTCTTACTCGCGCCACCAACCTCCGCGCCGACCTTTGCCAAAAATCCTGTTTCTCCATCCGTCAAAGTAGCCGCCGTCAGTGGTAAAGTCACCGACGACAGCGGTCAGCCGCTACCGGGCGTGAGCATCGTGCTTAAAGGCTCCAGCACCGGAACTACTACGAACTCGGCGGGCGAGTACACGCTGAACACACCCGGCGACAAAGGCACTTTGGTCTTTTCCTACGTTGGTTTTTTGAGCGTGGAGGAATCCATCAACGGCCGCTCGGTCATCAATGTCAAGATGAACACCGACACCAAATCGCTTTCCGAAGTGATTGTGGTGGGCTACGGTAGCCAGGTAAAAAAAGAAATTACCGGGGCCGTGCAGACGATCAGCGCGGCGGAAATCAAGGACGTACCGGTCTCGCAGATTTCACAAAAACTACAGGGCCGTCTCGCGGGCGTGCAAATTAACCAGACCACGGGCAAGCCCGGCCAGGGCATGAATATCCGCATCCGGGGCCAGTTGTCGGTTTCGGGTGGTAGTTCGCCGCTGTACGTGATCGACGGCTTCCCAATTTCGGGCGACATCAGCAACATCAATCCCGATGAGGTAGAGGACATTACGATCTTGAAAGACGCCGCTTCAACCTCGCTCTACGGTTCCCGCGCCGCCAACGGGGTGGTGCTGATTACGACCAAGAAAGGCAAAACGGGCCAAACCAACGTGAGCCTGAATGCTTACTACGGTACGCAGAACGTTCCGCAACGGGGCCGGATCAAGATGCTGGATGCCGTAGGTTTTGCGCAATTCAAAAAAGAATACTACGAAGACGCCGGGCAACCCGTCCCGGATATTTTCCAAAACCCTTCGCAGTACGAAGGCAAAAACAACGACTGGTACGACGCGCTGCTGCGGCGGGCTCCCATCCAAAGCTATAACCTGACGATCACGTCTAACAAGGAGAAGGTCAATACGGCCATCGTGGCGGGCGTTTTCAATCAGCAAGGCGTGGTACTCAACAACGAGTACAAGCGTTACTCGCTACGGATGAACCTGGATTACGCAATTTCTGACAAGGTCAAGATTGGCTTCAATATCGCGCCCAACTACGTGTTTGACAACACGCCGCGCACCGACGGCGACCGGGGCACGGGTATTCTGTTCAACGCCCTGCATACCTGGCCCATTATGCCCATTTACCAGGACAACGGTGAGCTCACGCTCTTCAACAAATTCCCCGGCAACACGGGTAACATCTTCTCGTATCCCAACTGGGTGCGTGCGGCGCAGGAGTTGACCAACGAGACGACGGACGTCAACATTCTTACAAACGGTTACGTGGAGTACCGCCCTATCAAGGGCCTGATGATTAAATCGACCAT
>JBBSSJ010000142.1:0-11815 GCA_038242095.1 Cytophagales bacterium | reverse complement strand
TACGACCACTTTTATCAGTCTTCTTTTCGTCAATAGCGATCCATTTTCCGCTTTGGTCTTGTTTGGATAGACTGATCTTAACATCCGGGGCGGGTTCGCCTTCCGTAATGTCCAAAATATGACTTGACAGTTTATATTTTGCTTCTTGAGCAAAACTTGTGCTTGCCAAGGCAAACATTATGACGATTAAAAAATTAGCTGATTTCATGGTGTGGTATTTTTTGGAATAGACAAAGATTCTACGCTGCCCAAAACTTGATCAGAGCTTTCGCGGTAGGTCCGGCGGATAGCGGGTTTTGACCGGTAATCAAAAGTCCATCCACCTCAATATGAGACGTGAAAGGAATAAGCGCTGTATGATAGTCTGCTCCCAATTCTTTCAACCGGTCTTCTAGTTTGTAGGGAATGTTATCCGACCGCAGGGCTAATTTTTCTTCGGTATTAGAAAAACCAGTTACCCTTTTTCCTTTCAAAACAGAGGCATCGATTTCCGCTGCTTTGATAAGTGCTGCCGGTCCGTGACAGACCGAGGCTACGGGTTTACCATCATGGAGAAAGTCCAATATTAGTTGTCCACTTGTATGGTTCGATGCCAAATCGAATAGGGGTCCATGACCACCGGGGAAAAACAATCCATCGTATTCAGAAGCAGAAATACCCGCTAATGTGGACGTACTTTGCAAAGCTTTCTGCGCGACAGGATCGTCCTGGAATCTCCGGTTAGAACCCATGATATTCTCTGTCAACTCGCTCATGGGATCGATTGGCGGCTTACCTCCCTGAGGGCTTGCCAAGGTCACTTGGTATCCTTCGTCAATGAATTCGTAATAGGGGTCCGTGAATTCTCCAATCCACAGCCCGGTAGTACCGTCCGTATTTTCTAATTCCTTATGAGAAGTCAGAATCATCAATATCTTTTTCATAGTCATGTTTTTGTTCTATTTATTCAACTTGAATATCTGAACCAAAAACAATTATTCCACCGTACCAGGCGTGTTCCCGAAGAAGTGACCATACGAATCTGGGGAAATTCATTCTCTTGATTTCAAATATCACTGCAAGGGAGTTAATTTGAAGTCGTGCATCGGGGCTTCGGCTTTGGGTAGCGTGAGCCGATCAACGGGGCCGGCCATTCGATAGCCTATTATTAGGAGTGCGGAACTTCGCTTCGGAAGATCCCGCGTAACGGAGGAATACTACAACGAATTGGAAAGCAAGCTTTACGCATCCGGCGTGAGGGATCTGATTACTTTGCAGGGATTACCGGCGGCAACCACATCCGCCGGAATATCCTTGGTCACGACGCTACCCGCTCCAATGACACTACGATCGCCGATGGTCACGCCCGGACAAATGATGGCACCGCCGCCAACCCAGACGTCCTCGCCAATCACGATGGGTTTGGCGTATTCAAGTCCCGAAGCTCTTTCCTTATGATCGATGGGATGCGTGGCGGTGAGTACTTGCACGTTGGTAGCAAATAAGGTCCTGCTACCGATCGTCACCGGGGCCACGTCCAGTACCACGCAATTGAAGTTGAAGAATACCCTGTCGCCCACCTTCATGTTGAAGCCATAGTCACAATAAAAAGGGGGTTGCAACCATAAATCCGCCCCGGCATTGGGGATCAATTCTTGCAGGAGGCGTTTTCTTTCTGCTACCTCATCTTCTCTCGTGTCGTTCAGCTCTTTGATAAGCAACCTTGTTCTGAGCCGGTCGTCCGTAAGCTCCTGGTCCAGCGGATTATACAATTCCCCGGCGAGCATCTTATCTTTTTCCGTTTTCATTTGGCTAAATTAGGTTGGAGGGATTATGGGGTTGAAGTAGTTTTTACTTCCCAGCTTGGCGTTTGACATCACGCTTCAGCTTTTTGTTGGCTGTGATCACCACCTCTACCCTTCGGTTCAGAGCTTCTTTCTCGGGCTCAGTGGCAATCGGTTGCCTTTCGCCGTAACCGATTGCCTCGAGTCGCTTGGCTTTGACGCTTTTTGCTCTGAGATAGACCGACACGGCCTTAGCGCGATTTTCTGACAAACTTTGGTTGTAGACGTCCGTGCCTTTGCTATCGGTATGTCCTTCGATCAGGATATCGGTATCGTCGTACTCGTTCAATACTTCAGCCATATTGTTAAGATTTTTCCGGGTTTCCGGTGTTAGGGCGTACGAGTCGAAGCCAAAAAGCAGGCCGGAGTCGAAAGTCATCTTTATCCCCTCGCCGATTCGCTCCACCTTGGCGCCTTTCACCTTTTCTTCCAGTTTGCGGGCTTGCTTGTCCATATACAGTCCAATCAGCGTTCCAGTCGTGCCGCCCACGGCAGCCCCGATAATCGCTCCGACGGCCGTATTACCCGACCGATTACCGATGACGGCCCCGGCAACCGCTCCGGTTCCAACGCCGATTATGGCCCCTTTCTCTTGTTTGGAGAGCTTGCTGTTTTTACAGGAAGGGAGGGAGCAGACGCTGAACGCCAGCAAAAGCAGCCCACTTATTTTTACAGTATTCATACGATTAAATTTTAAAAATGATGGGCGTATTCAAAATATTACAAAACCCAACGTAGCCTGGAACAAGTTATTTTTCCGCTTCAACTGAGAATTGAAATTAGAGGAGGCAGTATTAATGTCGATGATATTGGAAGCATTCCCCTCGTATCTGAGATCCAGGTTGATATTGCCGATGTCGAAACCGACGCCCAACTGGTAGCCGAGGGCCGCCCGCTTGAAATTGGCCGCTACGCCATTCGCCCCTATTTCGTTGAGCGCATTCCGCAACCCGCCGTTTTCCGATAAGCGCAACGAGGCGACTGGCCCGACATTGATTCGAAACACCTCGCCGATTCTGATGCCTAAAAGGACTGGGACGTCGAGGTTAGTGAACCGCACCTTGACCGCCTGCTCCTGGTTGCCCGCTCTGCTCCGGAAAACGTTGACATTACCGCCTTTTTGGGAAAGCAATAATTCCGGCTGAATAAAGATTTTGCTACCTAGTCGCAAAAATACGCCTCCCACGAAGCCCGTCAAGCGGGTACTTTTGTCGCCGATGCGTATCGATGGGTCGTTGGAGGAGACCAGTTCATTGCCCGAAAGGCTGGATAGATTCGTGCCGGCTTTGATACCCACTTTAAAATTCCGGTTCTGAGCAGTAGCGGATAATGACGCCAGGAGCATTAGGATTAGCACCAAAGGGAAACCGTTTGTTTTTTTCATGATCTTTCCGAATTTGTTGATTTTAGAGTAGAAGGAAAAGATCGTTCCAGACCGAAACCCGCACCACAGACTTTATACGCCCGACTGAATCAGCCTCAAAAACCAGGATAATATCGCTGCCAAAAGAAGCAAAGCGTTCCGGCCGATTGTCCCGATAGCAGTCATCTATGCTTGGTGAAAGCAGCCAACACGTTTTACCCTGTTCGTTTTGATATTCTCTCAGCAGCACAATTCCTTTGTCGTTTTTCCACTCGTTCTGCACACAAGCCCGGATGAAATCGCCAAGAATTTTGCGCTTGATCGGGCTGGTATCAAGCTCTATCTGCTTGACTTCATCGCAAGGAGGTGGATACCCCTTCTGACCATACGAATTCAGAGGAAGGATTGCCAAACCAATGAACAGAAGCGGTAGATTTAAGGTGTTTTTCATTGGAGTGGTGATCGTTGATGGACTTGGATGATGGCAACGTACTGAATAAACCAGCGTTCAGGAGGTGGGGGGCTCAGGTTTCCAAAGCGAAGGCAGCTGCCAGTTGTAGCTTACTGCCAATAAGCGAAGTACCAATACGGACACGATGCAGATGATCTCGATCAGGTCGTTGGGGACTGCTACCTCCTGCAAAATGAAAAAAAGGCTTCCCCCGAAAACACAGATTGTGGCGTATACTTCTTTTTCGAAAATAAGCGGGATGTTATTCAAGGAAATATCCCGTATGACGCCGCCGAAAGAAGCCGTGATCGTGCCGAGGGCGATGCAAATGACGGGGTGCAACCCATGGGCGATTCCGGCCTGCACCCCCAGTACAGTAAAAAAGCCCAGTCCGATGGAATCGAACAAAAGCAGAACGCGGTGATAGTTTTGGATCACTCCGGTAAACAGCATCGCGGCGATTGTGCTGAGTAACACGATGAACCCTGAATCCAAATGAAGCATCCACCTAACGGGTACTTCGCCAATCAGAACATCACGCAGCGTACCCCCACCCAGGGCGGTCACGAAGGCAATGATGAAAATCCCGAAGACGTCCAGCCTTTTTTCCATGGCGGCAAAGGCCCCCGCAATACTAAAGGCCGCCGTCCCCGCGATGTCGATGATTCTAAGGAATTCCATTGATTCTCTGAGGTGTAATTGAGTCCCCCGCTTCACGCATTGCCCAGCGCCCATTTTGGTTTGCGCTTTGATTCCCTACGTATGGCTCTACGCAATTGATCTACTTTTTTCTCAATATCGGCGTAGTACCCAAGCATGATAAGCCTGTTTTGCCGGATTTTCCATAGGTAGAGGAGAAATACTTTCTTATCGTTATCCAATAGCTTCAATGGCAAATCCATGCCGACGACCTTCAACTCTGCGTCGAACTTGAAGTTTGGCGCCAGCATTTGATTAATTTCCTTAAAATAACTTTCCTGAAATTGTAGCTCGGCGTACTCCTCTTCTAATTTTCTCAAAGAATTGTAGTCATACTCATAAAGCGAGATGATCTGCAGTCGAAGAGAGTCGTTTTCGATCAATTCGAGACCCTTGGATTTCAGTGTTTCGTAGCCTGCCACATTCTGAATGGATATGAAGTCCCGGGTGAGGTTAAAGAAGTGCGGCATCAGGGAGTCAGTCTTGATTTCTTGGCCTGCAAGTACCTTTCTGAAATAAATACAGGCCGAGATTCCTTGCCTGTGCCCCAGTTCATTCAGCCTTAAATCGTCAAGGTCTTTTTCCAGTCCATTGGCGATTTCGGCTAGTATCTTTTTTTCCGTGTAGGCCTCCTTTCGATTCTCGTTCCAGTTGTCCAAAGCAAATGCCAGTACCACGGCCACAAAAATGGACAGGAATTCAAAGCCGTATTTTTTCCAAGTTTCGATGGTGTTCTTGTTCACAGGTATTTCCTCAATAGCGAGGTTAACGTTTGCGCGCACAGACCGCAGGATGCCATGGCGCTAGCGATCAAAAGTAAAGGATCGCCCGTTGAACACCAATTTGTGAAGGCTAGCAGTCAACTGAGAGGTAGTACTACTGCCTGACGGTCATCACCCGGCAGACCGTTTGACAGAAAGCCGAGTGATAGCGGCGAAACTACGACGAAGCGGGGTTATTTTCGACTTGGATTAGATTTTCTGGATAATCGTGCATCGACTATGATAATCAGCAGCGCTATCGACGCAATAACCAGTATAATCTCACTCCCCTGCCAATGTTGATAATGAAACAATAGCCCCAGTATCGCTGATGCAATAAAGACGATGTATACGGTAATCCGCAATAATGTGTTGTGGATCATAACTTGGATTTAGGTGGTGGGTGTCCTACGGCGTACTTTTTTGAGTGCGTCGTTCAGTATTTTATTTTGAGATTGGTTACTACTGCCTTTCGTTTGGAGGACACAGATACCTTTTGAAGTGAGGGCTACGGGATAGGCGTCACTCGGTGGAGCCGAGCGACTGCGGGGACAGGACGAGTGCCTGTCGTAGGTTTTTTTCGGAAGTAGCACGTTGTAGCAGTTAAACGATCGAGTTTCTCTCAATACCAACCAAAATCTAACATATTTTAACGATTGCTTTCTTTTTGTCCCTAAAAAACCTGAATTTGTGCTAATCCTACAACCACCTATTTTTTATTATGGAAAATTCCAAGACTCCTGAAACCTCAAGAAGAGACTGGCTGAAAAAATCATCGTTGATCGGGTCTGCATTGCTAACCGGTTCGCTTTCTCATGCAACAACGCCTGTCGCGAAACCTGCTGCTATCACGAGGCGACTGCCCATCGCTGTTTCGACCTATTCGTACTGGCCTTTGCAAGGAGCCAAATATCCGATTAAAAATGTGATCGAAGATGCTGCGCGATTGGGTTTTGACGGTGTTGAGATCCTGCACCGTTCCATGGAGGAAGAAACTATCGCCTACCAGAATAAATTGAAACGCCTCGCTTTCGAGAATGGCATGTCGCTGCCTCTGCTTTCCATTCACCAGAATTTCCTGCAACCGGATATGGCCAAGCGCAAGGCTGACATTGAACATACTTTTAAATGCATCAATATCGCCGAACAGATGGGTATTCCCTGTGTACGCATGAATACAGGCTCATGGGGAACGGTAAAAAACAAGCGGGAGGGCGATTATTATACCCACGGAATTGAACCGCCTATTGAAGGCTACACCGACGAAGACGGCATCAAATGGACGATTGACGGCATGGGTGAATGTTTGCAATATGCTGAAAAGGCAGGCGTCGTGCTGGCACTTGAAAATCATTGGGGACTTTCGTCCAACATCGACTATCTGCTACGGATGTACAATGCTCTGAAAAGTTCACCGTCGATGGGATTGAACGTTGACACAGGGAATTTTGTAGGAGAACCCTATGCCGGACTTGAAAGACTGGCGCCTTACGCGTCCATCGTTCAGGCCAAAACATACTTCGGAGGCGGCACTTTCTATGACAAGGAAATGGACTACGATCGAATCGGCAAGATTTTCCAGAAAGCCAATTACAAAGGTTTTATATCCCTGGAAATGGAAGGAAAAGAAGATCCAAAAACGTCGGTACCTAAAAGCCTCGAATTACTTAGGAAAGCATTTACGTTTGTGAGTTGATTGAGTTTGGAGGTCTATTGAATAGAGGATGGGTGCTTGGAAAATGTAAATCTGAGTAACCATCTTCTTGGAAACAAGCTCTCGCTTGGTTCCGATTGAAAATGCCGAGGTGATATCGTACGGAGGGAGGATTTTATTTCATAAAAAAAATATAGGCGGTCCGCCACTCAAAGCTACTAATTTAACACATAACAATTTGGCATACAGTGGTTTAAATCGAATATTTGATAGTAACTTAAATCATAACACCGCACTTTTACCCCTTTTTATTTCTACACAAAATAATTAGTTAATTTTATTTGTATTATGAAATAAATATTGCAATTCTAAGCTACCTTATACTAATTCAGATTTAAAATAGCGTATTTATATTTTAGGAACTATGCTGACAAAATAAAGGATTCTGTCGACTGGCTCCTCGAATCGGAAAAGAATCGCGGCATCGCCCTTGATCGCGATCACTGCCACTTTTTGCGCCTTCTGAAGTCGGGCGAGTGCAAGTCCCAGGCCGCCGCCGGTTTGTTGGTTTATATTCCTGTTATTTCATTCTTCCCATTCAAATTCACCTGAATAAGAAGTAAATACTCGCTAACCCTGATTTGTAATCAGGGCGGTCGGTCCCGGTGGGGAATCCCGCTAATCCCGATTTGCAATCGGGACGGTCGGCCGCTGCCGTTGAGTCCCCTCGCGTTTTCAACGCGATCCGCAACGATGTAAAGTCAATACTCGGACCGCGTCACAGACGCGAAGTGCGAACACCTTCCGAAGACCGGAGGGCTTTTTTATAGTCGTCACTCGGCTAAGGGTCGAGCGACTGCGGGAAAATATTTCGCTCGACATTCCAACCTTTCCCGTAGACTTGTATCTAAGCTGAAATGAGGTGTCACAAAAATATGAACAATATGAAAAAGATATTTTTGTTTGTCTTCTTGATTCCGTTGGGGCTAGCGATGGATTCTTGCAAGGAACAAGCTGTTATGGAGAACGAAGTCGGGTCGGTGAAATCGTCTGACGCTCCCAATAAAGGCCTTGCCATCTACGTAGCTGATCCGGGAAAAGACATTGCCGAAGGCGTTAGCTGCCAGATCGTGGTGTCGAAGTTGCGCCCAGTCGGTAAACCACTCACCGAGGCGCAGATCGATTTCTACGATCAGAAGGAAGGCCATTTCAAACTTAAAGTGATGCAGTATGACTGGCTGTCAGAAAATTTGCGAACCATTCTCGGCCTCCGCCGCTACTCCGCCCTGGCAATCACTCTGGATGGCAAGCCCGTTTTTGGTGGCTATGCCCTCACTTTCCTGGACTCGTATGCCTGCTCTTCCGATGCTCCCTATTTCAGTCTCGGCGTCGATCACCTAAGTCCAAACCCTAAACGGCCCGATCCCAAAGACGAAAGAAATTATCGGCTTGACGTCGTAAAGATGAATTTCCCAAATACACCCGAAGCAAACCAGGTGCCGAAACTGGATGCATCGATTTTGCAACGGTTGGATAAAATCGGTAAACTTAAAAACTAAGAGCTTGCTAAGTAAAACAGCTCTTTGCCCATTCTGCTGCAAAGAAAACGTAATCAGCGAAGCAAATTCTTAGTACCCCGTTGACCACCAATTTGTGGAGGGGAACAGTCAACTGAGAGGTAATACTATTGCCTGATGGTTATCACTTGGTGGATCGCTCTGCCGAAAGCAGAGTGACAGGGAATAATCTGCGACGAAACAGAATTATTTCCGACTTGGATTAGCATTTCTAGATAACATTACGTCGACTATAATAGCCAGCAGCGCTATCGTTGCAATAACCAGTATAATTTTACTCTCCTGCCAATGTTGGTAATAAAACAATAGCCCCAGTATCGCTGATGATATAAAGACAATATACAGGGTAATTCGAAGTAACGTTTTGTATATCATGACTTGGATTTAATTAGTAAGCGTTCTATGGCATACCTTCTGAGCGCTTCGTTCAGTACTTCATTTGGAGATTGGTTAAGACTGCCTTTTGTTTGGAGGGCGCAGGTACTTTTGGGAGACCGCCCGGAGGGCTACGGGATAGCCGTCACTCGGCTAAGAGCCGAGCGACAGCGAGAGATTCATACTCGTTCTAACATTGCATATTGAAATTGATCCGATATTAATATCAGCATATTTGAAGTAAAATCAATGTGATCATTAACGTCTAAACTACTAAGGTTAGGGGATTCTCCATGCGCGACAGAATGTCGCCACCCAACCAATTCTTTATCAAGACGATTACGCCAGCGTTGCCAGACGGTCAAGTCGAAACTTAAAAGTTGATAGTTTTGCGTGAGACGGGAAAAGTCCAGATTTGACTGAGCTTTAACTATCTTGGCATCGACAAGATCAAATCCACAGTCAATTTTTGAGTTTAGATTAGAAACGAACTTCAAGCGGGATTCAAAAGAATGGTTCCTGTCTCGCATGCTTTCGAAGTCGGTATTGAGCGCGCTTAACAACAGCATCCAATCAGAATCGCGCACCTGACCGCCCTTTTGTCGCAAAAACTCGAAATAAGTTTCGACACATTCGTTGTAGAAGCCTTCCCAATTAGCATATGTAAGCATTACAACAGCCTTCGATGCAATATCAGATAAATCCGTCCGCGTTAGCTCAGCAAAGGATCTTTTGATCTCAGAAAGTTCACGAGCGCGCCGCAATCGGGCAACATCAATATCGTCGAAAAACTTGTCAATGTTATCCATTCGGCTTAAACCAATCGGAGCCAAAAGGAACAGTACGTTGAATGCGCACAGTTCCACGAAGACCAGATGCGCTCATTTCTGCAAATTGAGGCTGCTGCCAAATTGTATCAACTTTATCTCTAATAAATGCGTCAGGATTATCTAATTGTCTTATAGATGAATAGTTTCGAATCATGCCAACTGCAATAGTTTCCAATGCTCTAAGCGAGAACCTATTTGCGATCAGACTTGGTGAACCATCAGGTGGGATAAGGGCATTATCGCCGAAGATTCGGAAAAGTGTTTCGATCATCCAACTAATAGGTAATAACACCTTATCCTCGTCCTCATTCGTTAAAATATCAACAATTGCATGATCAAGAAACTCTTGTACATCCAAACCCTTAGCAAAATCTACCTTCCCGTGAACAATAAGTCGCACTATATAATCTATATCTCGCTGATTTTCGCGTTGTTCCCCCTTGATTTTAAAAATATTTTGAAAATCCTCACGCGATGCAAAATTCCTAATTTTTTGAGTAAAACTGCTATTGGCTAATACCATCGAACAAGTACGAACTTCTTGTTCATTTGCATATGCTCCACCGCGATTCAAACGTTGAAAAAGGTCAAATTTGGTTTTTGGATCGCTTGGATGCTTCAGAATTTGAAAGTCAATACGAGCACGACGGAAAAAAAGTTGTAAAGATTTGTCTAATTCAATTTCGTCCGGTGCAGATATACTCCAAACAACCCCCTCTAAAGATGGGAGATACTTCGTTTTTAATAATTTGTTCCTTCTTATCTTCCCGCTATCGACATCTTTCAGAATACCCATGAATTCTAATAACGTCGAAATTCGCTGAAGGCCATCTATAAGTTCCCACGTGGCGTCTTCATTTTCATATACGAAAACAGGGGGGATAGGAATTCCAATTAAAATAGACTCAACAAAGTTGGATTTTCGCTCATTGGACCAGCGGAAAAGACGCTGAAAGTCAGGTAATATATTCAATTCATCCTGACTATACATGTTTGCAACCTCACCTATGGTAATTTGTACTGTATCAGTATTAACTGCACGCTTCGCTTCCTCAATTTCACTTTTAAGCATTTATAACTTCGATTAATTTTCAATCAGAATTGTAATATATACTTGCTTGCAACCCCGATCTGTAGTCTGGCATTGAATCAACAGGCACTTGTGACGTGATCTGAGCAAAATCCCCGCTAACCCCGATTTGCAATCGGGGTTTCATTACCTCGCGTTTTCAACGCGAACCACGTATAAGCCACGTACCTATCATTACACTCAAAGCAAAATTACATCTAAAAGCCCTTTCATTCCCGCGTAATTCCTCGCCGAGCTGAACAAATAGTGCTCAGCTTCTTCGACTAATCGGTTTCGTACCGGATTCTGGTGAATATAGTGCATCTTTTCATATAAAAAGGCCGGGGTATGGCATTCCTTGGCCTGGTTGCCTTCCTGCCAAAATTTGTACTCTTTCACATTAGCCTCAAACTTCCCCGCGTAAGCAAACCGTTGCAGCATCCAATCCCGTCGGCTTTCGGGCTGCTCTTGGATTTCTTTCACGATGCGCTTCGAGGAAAACTTCTTCATATCCCGTAAAATATCCGATAGATTGATGCCATCATTTGCCGCAGCAATAAGGTGCAAATGGTTGGACATCAGGCACCAAGCGTATAGACGCAAACCCTTACTCAATTGACAGTACTGTAACGAATCGACTATGATTTGGCGGTAGCTTGGCCTAGTGAAAACGTCCACCCAATCTACGACTGTCATCGTTAGGAAATAGGCTCCTTCCTGGTTACGGATGTAATACTGAGACGAAGCCACTTTTTGGTATTGACTGGTTATTTCACTTTTGCGTGTTCTCGCGTTACAAACGCGAAGTGATAAAACACCGATTGCAAATCGGTGTTAGCGTCGTGGTCTTTCGCTTCTCGCTCAAAATGGGCGATGGTCTCAACTTGATAACTCACAGCTCTTTCAGAAACTCCCGAGCGGGACGGCTCTTCATCTTTCCTTGCTCAATTAAGCGCATTTGCCGTACCCCTTCCTTAATGTTGGCAATTACCTCATCGTCGGTGTCTTCATCCTCCGCTGCATCCGCGTCAAGTTCTGTTTTCCGAATTTTTACTGGAAATGACAATCGCTGGACGAGCCCTTCGAAGAAGGGTACCTCCTGATCAGGTACTTCCAAGGTAATAGTAGCCATTGGTTGGGTTTTTGGGTGAAGAAGAATGAGCCAATTTAAAACAATTCACCCATTCCGACATTCACTAATTCACAATTAATC
>JBBSSJ010000141.1:0-11894 GCA_038242095.1 Cytophagales bacterium | reverse complement strand
TTGGCTATATTATTTGTATCATCGCGGTAGTAGTAATATCCGATCAAATTGCTTCTACCCTTTTCAAACCTTATTTCATGCGCCCCCGCCCTTGCCATGATCCAATGATCGAGAATCTGGTGCATTTGGTTAGTGGTTGCGGTGGAAAGTATGGCTTCGTGTCTTCCCACGCCGCCACGGGTTTTGGTATTGCGATGATCATAAATCTTTTGCCAACACAAAAAATCATTGGCGTTAAGTGGTTTTTTCTTTGGGCGTTCATTTATTCATATAGCCGGATTTATGTAGGCGTTCATTATCCATTGGATATAATAGGTGGTGCTTTGGTGGGTGTCATTGCCGCACTTTCGGTCTATTGGATTTACATTCTAAGCCAAACCTGGAAAAGCCTATAGCCTACAGCCAAATAATCGCCCAACGTTCGCTACTCCCACAAATTTTCCCTACTTTTGCGCAACTTTTTGATTTCATGGCTGCTATCAACACCGTTAAGATTTTTTCTGGAAGCAATTCCACCCACCTCTCCGAACTTATCGCCAAGGAATACGGCCGACCGCTTGGAGGCTATACCTGCCGTCAATTTAGCGATGGGGAGATATCCCCGGCATACGACGAGTCGGTGCGGGGTTGTGATGTGTTTCTGATTCAGTCTACGCCTCCGCCAAGCGATAATCTGTTGGAACTGCTCCTGATGGTCGATGCGGCGCGACGCGCCTCGGCGCACAATGTCACGGTGGTGCTGCCTTATTTCGGCTACGCCCGGCAGGATCGTAAAGACAAGCCACGGGTGGCGATTGCAGCCAAGCTCATCGCCAATCTATTGACGGCCTCGGGCGTCGACCGCCTGATGACTATCGACTTGCACGCGGGTCAAATTCAGGGATTCTTCGATTTTCCAGTGGATAATCTGGAAGCAAATTCGGTATTTATTCCCTACGTCAAGGCATTGAAGCTCGACAATCTGTTGATCGCCTCGCCCGACGTGGGTGGCGCAGCCCGCACCCGGAATTTTGCCAAGTACCTCAACGCAGACATGGTTATTTGCGACAAGCATCGTAAGCGCGCCAATGAAATTGCCTCGATGCAAATTATTGGCGACGTCGAGGGAGCCAACGTAGTACTCTTCGACGACATGATCGATACCGGAGGCACGATCTGCAAAGCGGCTGAAATCATCCTCGATAAAGGTGCCAAATCGGTGCGGGCGGTTTGCACGCATCCCGTGATGTCAGGTCAGGCGTACGAAAACATCGAAAACTCGGTGTTGGAGGAGTTGATTGTGACCGACACGTTGCCGTTACGTCAGCAAAGCAAGAAAATCAAAGTTATTTCGGTTGCGCCCCTCTTTGGGAAAGCCATCGGGCGCATCCGTGACCACGAATCTATTAGTTCTCTTTTTTTAAATAACCAGTAAGTTTTTAGTAATCATTTTAATTAATTCAATATGAAAAGTTTAGAGATTGTAGGGTATCGAAGAGCGAATCTCGGTCGGTCGGAAGCGCAGCAGATTCGCGCGGAAGGCCTCGTTCCCTCCGTATTGTACGGCGGCGAATCGCAGGTGCACTTTTCGGCACCCGCCATGTTGTTCCGTGATCTTTTGACCACGGGCGACGTATTTAATATTACACTAAACATCGAGGGCGAAATTCGCCAGGCTATTTTGCAGGCTACGCAGTTTCACCCTGTAAATGATTCCTTGCTCCACGCCGACTTCCTGGAAATCGTTCCAGGCAAGGAAATCAAGATCGATGTACCTATAAAACTGACCGGAACCGCAGCCGGCGTGATCAAAGGTGGAAAACTTAACCAAAAATTACGTAAATTGCGCGTACAAGGTTTGGCCGAGAACATCCCAGACTACATCGAGTTGAATGTAAAAGACCTCGATCTGGGCAGATCCATCAAGGTTTCGGCCATCAAGCAGAAGGATTATGTGATCCTTTCCCAGCCAGCCATTCCCGTTGCATCGGTGGATATTCCACGGGCATTGCGCGGTACGCTGACTGCCGAATAAGTTTATTTTTCATGGCTAATAGATTCAAACGTGCCGACCTCTGGTCGGCATTTTTGTTTTAAGGCATGTTTTTTCAAAAAAAACGCGGTGGAGGATCTGTACCAAAACCTGAACGTATGCACATCTTGGCCCGTTAGTAGCATTGGCGACCCGATTGATTGCGCCGCAATGGCGTTATTAGTGTGCCCAGACGCCGGCAAGTATGTTACCGGACAGAATATTTTCGTGGATGGGGGGATGAGTTTGTAACAAGAAAAATGCTTCACGAAAAGAGGAAAGCCGCTCAGAATATCTGAGCGGCTTTCCTCTTTTTTAAGAGTGGTAGTTACTTCTTCGTAACCCTAATGGAAGTCCGCCTGTTTTGCGCACGACCTGCTTCGGTGTCGTTGGAGGCGACCGGATACTGTTCTCCGTAGCCTTCCGATTCGAGGCGCGAACCTTCGACGCCCATATCAACCAGCGACTGCTCAACCGATGCAGCGCGGCCGGCCGACAGCTTCATGTTCATTTCCTTATCTCCCGTATTATCAGTGTACCCGCCTAATTTGACGTTGACATTGGGGTAGGCTTTCAGGATCTCAGAAATATTGCCCAATTGCTCCTTTGATTCTGGTTTTAAAGTCTCCCTCCCCGTTTCAAACAACAAGCGGTCAAAATCGAACCAAGTCTCTTTATCTACGGAATTTTCGGACCGGATAAAATCCACAAGTCCACGCTCCACCGGGTTACCTTCGCGGGCAATGTTCAGTTTTAACCCATTTTCCAACTCGTAAACATCGGTAGGCGTCATGCTGCCATCGATGGGTAGCACTTCCACTACTTCGGTTTGTACCAATTCTATCTGATTGGAAGTTACGGCGATGTAAGGCGCGATGACCAGCGACACGATCGACATCAACTTAATTAGAATGTTCATCGAAGGACCGGACGTGTCCTTAAAGGGGTCACCCACAGTATCACCCGTTACCGAAGCCTTGTGTGGCTCGGATCCCTTGTAGTACATTGCGCCGTCGATCATAACGCCTTTTTCGAACGATTTTTTGGCGTTATCCCAGGCACCACCCGCGTTGGATTGGAAAATACCCATCAACACTCCCGCAACAGTTACCCCCGCCAACAAACCACCCAGAACCTCGGGGCCCATCGTAAAGCCGATCAATACGGGCGTTAAGAGCGCAATCGCCCCCGGTAAAATCATTTGCCGTAAAGAGGCTTGCGTAGAAATCGCAACGCATTTTTCGTACTCTGGTTCGGCTTCGTACGTCATGATCCCCGGAATCTCGCGGAATTGACGGCGCACTTCGTTGACCATTTCCATTGCGGCTTTACCTACCGCCGAAATACACAATGCGCTGAAAATAAACGGAATCATGCCGCCGACAAAAAGTCCGGCGAGCACATCGGCCTTGTAAATATCGATGGACGAAATGCCTGCAATACCCACGAAGGCCGCAAACAAGGCTAGTGAGGTCAAAGCCGCCGAAGCGATGGCAAAGCCTTTACCAGTAGCGGCCGTCGTGTTACCCACGGCGTCGAGATTGTCGGTGCGCTCACGCACTTCGGGAGGCAATTGCGACATCTCAGCGATACCACCCGCGTTATCGGCAATAGGACCGAAAGCGTCGATGGCCAACTGCATCGCGGTGGTCGCCATCATACCCGCGGCGGCAATCGAGACGCCGTACAGACCCGCAAATTTGTAAGACAGGATAATACCGGCAGCCAGTACCAGAATCGGCAAAACCGTCGACTCCATACCCACAGCGAGTCCGCCGATGATGTTAGTGGCGTGGCCCGTACCCGATTTCTCAATAATTGAGTTGACGGGACGCTTACCAATCGCGGTGTAATATTCCGTAATGATCGACATCAGCGCGCCGACGACAAGACCCGTCACAATGGCATAGAACACACCGTTGGAGGTAAACTCAAAGCCGCGCAAACTGAGCGTTTCGGGCAGAATACCTTTTACCAAAAAATAGGAAGCGATAAACGTAATGATCACCGAAGCCCAGTTACCCAAATTCAGGGCGTTCTGTACCGAAGAAGTTTCTTTGCTGATCCGCACGAAAAAAGTCGATACCAGCGAAGCCAGCAGACCGACCGCCGCGATCATCATCGGCAGAAGTACCGGTGAATACCCGCCGTAAGCGTCGGTTGTAGTCACGTCGATTTCCTGGCCCAGTACCATGGTTGCCAAGATTGTAGCCACGTACGAACCAAATAAATCAGCCCCCATACCGGCCACGTCACCCACGTTGTCGCCTACGTTGTCGGCGATGGTAGCGGGGTTGCGAACGTCATCTTCAGGAATTCCTGCTTCGACTTTACCTACCAGGTCAGCGCCAACGTCGGCCGCCTTTGTGTAGATACCGCCGCCCACACGGGCAAACAAAGCGATGGATTCGGCGCCCAGCGAGAAGCCGGCCAGCACTTCGATGGCCGTCCGCATTTCAATCGAGGTCAAAGGTTGACCGAACGCAAATACGTGGTAGAATATAATGAATAAGCCGCCCAGGCCCAGTACCGCCAGTCCGGCGACCCCCATGCCCATAACCGAACCACCGGTAAATGATACCTGCAGCGCTTTAGCGAGCGAAGTACGGGCCGCTTCGGCGGTTCGGACGTTAGCTTTCGTCGCGATTTTCATCCCGATGTAGCCCGCCAGCGCCGACAAAATCGCCCCTATGATAAAGGCTACCGCAATAAGCGGGGAGGAATGAATGGGGTTTTCGGGGGTACCTTTGCTGGAACCCAGAAAGAAAAGAAGAATGGCCGTGGGAATAGCGAAATACGCCAGTACCTTCCATTCCGCTTTTAAGAAGGCAATGGCGCCGTCGGCGATATAGCCCGACAACTTCTGCATATTGGCCGTGCCGGCAGGTTGTTTGGACACCCAGCTGAATCGCCAGGCGGTGTACAATAATCCCACAACTCCAAAGGCGGGAACCAGGTAAATAATACTATCCATGCGTGTTCGTTTTGATTGTTTATTGCGGTGAAAAATCGGGCAAAGATAGGCTTTTGACTTTTACTTGCCCAAGCAATTTTCCAAACAAATGATTATTTGACGGTATAATGGGATATTTAGGAAATAGCTTTTTGATTAGCGTGCGTTTGGATGTAGCTTGCTACTCAATTCATTCCCTTATCCTTGATGAAAAGAATTTTATTTGTTTTCAGCAGTTTGTTTCTGCTCACTTTTGCCTCACGCGCCCAAGCCCCCAACGCGACATCCTCTGAGATTCTGCTCGACCTCAAAAAACTAAATGTGCTGGGCAGCGCCATGCATATTGCCGCCCATCCCGACGACGAAAATAGCCTGCTCCTCGCCTATCTCGCCAAAGATCGACTCATCAACACCTACTACCTGGCGCTTACGCGGGGCGACGGCGGCCAAAACCTCATCGGCTCCGAACAGGGTGAGTACATCGGCGTCATCCGTACGCAGGAATTGTTGGCCGCCCGCCGCACCGACGGCGCACAGCAGTTATTTACCCACGCTTACGATTTTGGCTATTCCAAAACTCGGGAGGAAACGCTGGACTTTTGGGGGAAAGATAAAATTCTGGCCGACGTGGTGTACCTTATCCGCAAGTACCGGCCCGATGTTATCATTACCCGCTTCCCGCCCGACGATCGCGCTGGCCATGGGCACCACAATTCATCGGCTTATTTGGCCGAAGAGGCTTTCAAAATTGCGGGAGATCCCAAGAAATTCCCTGAACAACTCAAATACGTGAAACCGTGGCAACCCAAGCGCATCGTGTGGAACAGCTACTCTCGCGGATTCCAGAACAATGAGCCGACCGATCCCGGTAGCTTTGTGGGTGTCGATCTGAGCGGTTATAATGCTCTACTGGGCAAATCGTACAGTGAGATTGCCGCTTCCAGCCGCTCGATGCACAAAACGCAGGGCTTCGGCTCCGCGCCCAACATTACGCTGCGTAAAGATTATATGCTGCATAAAGACGGTGATCCCGCAAAGAATGATTTGTTCGACGGCGTCGATTTGGGCTGGACCCGGGTCAAAAATAGTGGCAAAGTGAGCCAAATGATTAATAAAACCATTGCCGATTTCAACGTCAGCAAACCATCAGCATCGGTACCTGCGCTGGTGGGCATCTTTAAGGAGTTGGAAAAATTAGATCAGACGGATTATTACGTCAGGAAGAAAAAATCAGAGGTTCAGAATTTAATCCAGGAATGTCTCGGGCTTTGGTTTGAGACTAACCCGAGCGATTATTCTACTTCGCCGGGTGGCAAGGCTTCGGTTAATGTGAAGGTCGTGGAGCGATCGGAGACGCCCGTAACGCTGCAAAGCATCAAAATGAAAGGCGCGGCTTTTGATACGACGCTCAATAAAAACCTCAATACCTTCGAGGCTTTCTCTTTCAGCAAAACCATCGACATCCCGGTTAGGACCCCAATTTCGCAACCCTATTGGCTCCGCAAACCCATTAAGGATAGAAAAGTATTTCAGTTTGACGAGCAGGAACTCGTTGGATTACCCGAAAACGAGCCGGAGCTGCAAACCGCTTACACCTTTTTCATCGCCGGAACTTCTTTTACTTACACCTCTCCCTGGAAATACAAGTCGGTGGACCCTTCCGAAGGTGAGATTTATCGCCCTTTCGAGATTCGTCCGGCGGTAACGGTCAACTTGTCGGAGCCGGTCTTTGTCTTCGCCGACCTAAAAGCCAAGCCGGTCGATTTGCTTCTGAAAGCCAACGAGCCCAATATGAAGGGTACCATTAAATTGGATTTGCCCAAAGGCTGGAAGGCCGAACCTTCGGAGGTTGACTTTTCAACCAAGGACAAATACGAAGAGAAAGTCTTTACCGTGCAAATCACCCCGCCCGCTCAAGACAGCGAGGGGAAGATGCAGGTAAACATCACAACGGCGCGCGGAACCTCGTCGTATAGCCTCAAGAGTGTGGAATTCCGGCATATCCCGACCCAAACTTTGTTTCCGCCCGCCGAAACGGAGTTGGTTAAGCTCAACATTCAGAATCTGGCGAAAAAGATTGGCTACATCGCCGGGGCCGGGGATGAAGTACCGACGGCCTTACGCCAAATCGGTACGGAAGTCACGATGCTTGACGAGAAGGAACTGGGAAGAGACCTGAGTGTATACGACGCCATCGTGGTGGGTGTGCGTGCCTACAACACCGAAGAGCGGTTGGGTTTTTACCAGGAGAAATTGTTGGACTATGTCAAAAACGGCGGTACCATGGTGGTGCAGTACGTCACGGCCCGCAACGGCTTTTTGAGCAACGGCTTTGAAGTTGAGAAAATGGGCCCTTATCCATTCACGATCAGCCGCGACCGCGTTACCGACGAAACGGCCGACATCCGTTTCCTGCTTCCCAATGATCCTTTGCTCAATAAGCCCAACAAGATTATTGCCGACGATTTTAAGGGCTGGATTCAGGAGCGCGGGCTGTATTTTGCCACCGATTACGAGAAGAACTACACGCCGCTGCTGGCCGCCAAAGACCCCGGCGAGGCGGAACAGATGGGAAGCTTGATCTACACGAAGTATGGCAAAGGCACCTTCATTTATACCGGCATCTCTTTTTTCCGGGAACTTCCCGCCGGGGTGCCGGGCGCGTACCGCCTGTTTGCCAATCTGATTTCGGCGGGTAAATGAGCCTAAAACCATGCTTTCCTTCGTAACAAAACCTTCCTTATTCTGTGGTAAATTCCGGCTTGTGGCATATCGACATCGACACGGGCGGTACTTTCACCGACTGCATCGCACGCGATCCGTCGGGGGAAAACCACCGGGTGAAGGTACTGAGTAGCGGAAATTTGAGGGGTAAAATCGTCCGGAAAATCGATCCTTACAACTATTCTTTCGAAGCCCCCTGGTCCTACAACAGCGCTTTGTTGGAGGGATATAGTTTGAGCATTCCTTCGCACAATGTCAGCACCAAACTATTGGCAATCGATTACCGCAACCGGATTCTCACGCTGGAAGATAATATACCGGCGCTATCGAATGTCGATTTTAACCTCACCGCCGGTGAGGAAGCACCAGTGCTTGCCATCCGTCTGATTACTTCCACCCGCCTGGGTGCGGCTTTCCCACAAATTCAACTTCGCATCGGGACGACCAAGGGCACCAACGCTTTACTTGAGAAAAAGGGGGCGAAGAGCTTATTGGTCGTTACCAAGGGTTTTAAGGATTTGCTCAGAATCGGTACTCAACAGCGGCCCCACCTTTTCCAACTCGCCATTCCCGAGCCCGAGCTGCTCTACGCGGATGTTTTTGAGGTGGACGAGCGCCTCGATACCCATGGCAAGTCCCTGCGCCATGTTACACTCGACGAATTAGAGTACTTGCTCGCCCGGTTGAAGCAGGGCGGCTATAATTCGGTGGCCGTTTCGCTTTTAAACTCCTATCGTAACCCCGGGCACGAGAAATTAGTAGTCGATTTTCTTCGGCACAACAGCTCGGTTTCGGTATCTTCCGGGGAAGCTCTTTTTCCCCAGATTCATTATCTGCGCCGCACCCAAACCGCCGCCATCGACGCCTATCTGGCTCCGGTAATTCAGGATTACTTAAAAAACATCGAGCGAAGCTTGAAAAAGGTTTCGATTCAGGTGATGACGAGCGCGGGCGGCCTGGTGTCGAGCAAAAATTATCACGCCAAAGACAGTTTGCTGAGCGGTCCGGCGGGTGGGATGATTGCCGCCACCCAATTGGCGCGGCGGCTGAACCTGACCAAAGTCCTGACCTTCGACATGGGCGGCACCAGCACCGACACGGCCCGAATTGACGATCGGGTGGCCCTGAAATATGTGACAAAAATCGCTGAGTACGAGCTATTGAACCCCGCGTTTGCCATCGAAACCGTGGCGGCGGGCGGCGGGTCGGTTTGCTGGTTCGACGGCTATACGTTGCGCGTTGGTCCGCAAAGCGCGGGCGCCTCGCCCGGCCCGGCCTGTTACGGTGCGGGTGGGCCGCTGACGATCACCGACGTCAATCTATTATTAGGCAAGCTGGATACCAGCCAATTCAAAATTCCGATTACCCCCGAAAATTCCTTTGAAGCCTTGGAAGGTCTCATCGATGAAATCAATTTTAAGACAGGCAACACCCTTTCGGGGGTCGAGGTACTGAGGGGGCTGGAGCGCATTGCCAACGAAAAAATGGCCGAGGGTATTCGCAAAATATCCGTCAGTCAGGGCGCCGATCCGGCTGACTACACCCTGATGACCTTTGGCGGGGCAGGCGGCTTACACGGTTGCCAGTTGGCCGAACTGCTGCACATCCAGCAAATCGTCATTCCCCACGAGGCCGGCATTTTCAGCGCCGTTGGTATGGGGCAAGCCAGCCTGAGCCGCATTGCGAGCCAACAGGTTTTGGCCCCTTGGAGTGAAATAAAAGAGGAATTGAACGCCTGGATTACCCAATTGGAAGACGGATTGCGGGAGATGCTGGCCAGTGAAGGGGTTTCAGAAACAGAACGCGGTTTTTGCTCGCTATTTTTTCGATTTTCGGGGCAAGAGACCTCAGTGGAAGTCGCCTATTCCGGTGAAAATTCGGCACGGGACTTTTTAACCAACTACCAAAAACTGTACGGGTACCTACCCGCAGATCGAGTCATCGAATTGGAAAGTATTCGGCTCATGGTGCAGGAGAAAAAAGTTTATCCGATTGTGGAATCGACCCGGCCCGAGTCCTTTCCGGCGGTAGCCAGCAAATCGATTACCGCGCCTTTTGATACGGTGCAGAACATCGACGTTTACACCCGCACTACTTTAACGCCGGGGAGTACAGCGCCCGGGCCCTGCATCGTCACCGATCAAAACTCGACTACGTATGTTCCTAGCGGTTGGCGATTTAACGTCCTTCTGACGCTAGATCTGATGATCGAGCAAGAAACCAAAGCGTCTACTTTTACTCAAAACGAACCGCCGGAAGAAATTGAATTGGAGCTTTTTACCAATCGTTTTTACGCCATTGCGGAAGAAATGGGTGTCCAATTACAACGCACGGCCTTCTCAGTCAACGTAAAGGAACGGCTTGATTTTTCGTGCGCCTTGCTCGACGCCGACGCCGAGCTGCTGGTCAACGCCCCACACATTCCGGTGCATTTGGGCAGCTTAGGACTATGCGCCAGATTGGTGCGCGAAAAAATAGCCATTGGCCCTGGCGATGTCGTCATTACCAATCACCCCAAGTACGGCGGCTCGCACCTGCCCGATGTGACGCTGCTGGCGGGCGTTTTTACCGATTCTGACACGTGCATCGGCTACGTCATCAACCGTGCGCACCACGCCGAAATCGGCGGCAGTCGTCCCGGCTCGATGCCGCCCGATGCCCGTTTTTTGTACGAAGAGGGCGTTGTCATTTTGCCGCAATACCTCGTCAAAGCTGGCGTACCGCAATGGGACGCCATGCGCGCGCTTTTCAATACCGGCCCCTACCCAACCCGAATGTGGGCGGAGAACGAAGCCGACATGATCGCGGCGCTTTCCTCACTGCGAAAAGGCCAGGAAGATCTATTGACGCTCGTGGGAAGTTTCGGGGTAAAAAGCGTGCAATACTTCATGCAAAAGTTGAAGGATAACGCGCGCGAACAATTGCAAACTGCCTTGAAGCCTTATCAGGGAAAAAATCTTAAGGCCACCGAATTTCTGGATGACGGGCACCGTATTTCGGTTGAAATTGAAGCAAAATCCGAAGGTTTGACCTTTGACTTTAGCCATACTTCCCACGCGCATCCGCACAATCTAAACGCTAATTTGTCTATCGTCCACAGTGCGATTCTGTACATACTGCGTCTCTTAGTTGATAAGGAAATCCCACTCAACGACGGCCTGATGAAACAGGTCAGGATTATTCTGCCCGAAAATTCGCTGTTGCATCCCGACTTCTCCGACGATCCCACCCTATCTCCGGCGGTGGTGGGCGGGAATACAGAAGTCAGCCAACGATTGGTCGATACCTTGTTAAAAGCCTTCGGTTTGGCGGCCTGTAGCCAGGGCACAATGAATAATTTTTTGTTTGGGAACGAAACAATGGGCTACTACGAAACGATCGGCGGCGGGGCGGGCGCGGGCAATGGCTTCGCCGGAAGGTCGGGCGTCCACCAGCATATGACCAACACCCGCATTACTGACACTGAAGAACTCGAAAGACGGTATCCCGTGCGGGTGCGGCAATTCGGCCTTCGCCAGGGTTCGGGGGGCACAGGGCATTGGCCTGGTGGTGACGGCATCATCCGCGAAATCGAGTTCCTGGCCGACCTCGACATCACGCTCCTGACCCAGCACCGCTCCTTTGCGCCCTATGGCATGGCGGGTGGCGGTAACGGCCAAACCGCGGACGAAACCATCATCCGTGCCAATGGCAAAGTGGAAAAATGCCCCGGCGTGTGCAGTGCCCGAGTGGCACCCGGTGACCGGCTCATTATCGAGACGCCCGGCGGCGGGGGGTACGGGGAGAGCATTCCGCTCACGCGCCTAAATATTTTTAAATGAAATCGTTAGCGATTGGCAAAGGGTTTTCGCGAATGCTGTTTTGGTCGGTAATCTCGGCGGCTTTCATTGGTCCGGGGACGGTGACGACCTGCTCATTGGCGGGGGCTTCTTTTGGTACTTCGCTTCTGTGGGCGTTGGCCTTTTCCACCGTTGCTACCATTATTTTACAGGAAACCGCCGCACGTATTACGTTGGCCTCGCATAAAAGCCTGGGCGAAATCATGCGACAACGGTATGGCGCGCAGGGAGTTTGGGTGAGTCGGCTGCTGGCAGCGGCAGTGATTCTGGGGTGTGCGGCCTACGAAGCCGGCAACCTGCTTGGTGCCGTGGCCGGTCTACAATTGATTTCTGAGATTCCTAGCTGGGTTTTCAGCGCAATGGTGGG
>JBBSSJ010000140.1:0-11896 GCA_038242095.1 Cytophagales bacterium | reverse complement strand
TCTCCATTACATTTCCGTCAACATGATATTTTTCCAGCGCACTTTGATGCCGCCGCCATCGTGGATTTGGAGTGCGATGGAGCCATCAGCCGCGCCAATTTTCTCATCATGGAAGTCGACCATCGCGTGACCGTTCAGGAAGGTCTGCACGTGATCACCCACTACGCGGATACGCATCTTGTTCCATTCCCCCATTTTGAGGTAGCCTTCTTCGGCTTCGGGAATCTGCTTCAGCCAGCCCCGGTCGTGCGACTCGTACACACCACCGGTATCGTGGTTGGGCGGTGCCACTTCCACCTGCCAACCCGTCACCTTGGTACCCTCGAAGTTCGAGCGAAAAAACACGCCACTATTACCATTGGCCTCTTGCTTGAATTCCAGCGTCAGGTCGAAGTTTTTGTAAGACTTGTCCGTTGCCAGGTAGCCGTATTTTTTGTCGGGGCCGCTTTCGCAAATCAACTCGCCCTTGTCGACATACCATTTTTCGGTCCCCAGTACTTTCCAGCCGTCCAGATTCTTGCCGTTAAATAGTTTGATGGCCTTTTTGGCCGAATGGCCGCCGCCATCAAAAGCCGTGGCTGCGACGAACAGGGCACTAAGTGCGAAGGCCATAAAGATGCGGCTGCGGTGCATGTTGAATTTCATAATTAACAGGTTGTTTGTGTTTGGGGGATTGATTGATTGATTGATATTACTCGCCAAGGTAACGATTTTTGCCCGCAAAAGGTACTTCATTTTTACTACCTTCAACCTCAAGGTTGTTTGGTACGTAGGTTAGGCGTAAAAAAAGATTTGATTCGTGGACAGGCACAAACAACACTGGTCCGCTTTTTATATCAGAAGAATTAGGGAGGGCATACCCGTTTGAATTGAAACAGACAATGGAAGGAAAAATAAAGAAAAGAAGATGGTTGCGGTGGCTTTCCGTGGTGCTTTTGCTGATCCTGGCGGGGTTGTGGGGCTTTGCGCAACGCTATGATTTGCGGCTCGACGATGCAGCCTTGCTGGCCCTGATCAAAACGAAGTCGACGCCGGTGTCCGTCCACCGCTACAAAGTTCAGAACCGCACCCTGCGCTACGTGGAGTTTGGGCAGGATAGCTTGCCCGTGACGATTTTGGTGCATGGTGCACCCAGTTCATTGAGTTTTTTCAGCGCGCTGTACTCTGACACTGCCCTGACCAGCCACACCATGCTGGTGGGCGTCGACCGCCCCGGCTACGGCTATTCCGGTTTTGGCAAGTCCGTGACGTCCGTGACCGGGCAGGCGTATTTTTTACAGCCCCTCATCGACCATTACGCCCGGCAGGGCCGCAAGGTCAACCTAGCGGCATCGTCGTACGGCGGCTCGGTGGTGGCCAAGCTGGCCATGGACAATCCCGACGAAGTACCCGGCATTTTGTTTATTTCGTCATCGCTGGCGCCGGGTGAAGAATACACTTACCCCATCAGCTACGTCATCGACTCGCCTTGGTTCAGCTGGTTTTTTCCAACGATCCTGCGCGTGGCCAACGATGAGAAGCTACACCACCGCGAGGCGCTCGAAGCCATTCAGGGCGGCTGGGACAATATCCGCTCGCGCATTATCATGCTGCACGGCAACGCCGACGAGCTGATTTATTTCTCCAACGCCGAATTTGCCCAAAAACACCTCGTCAACGCCTCGTCGTTCAAGCTCATCACCGTCGAAGGCCTCGGCCACACGCTCATGTGGGACCGCACCGACCTTATCAAGAAAAGCCTGCTGGATTTACTAAAAAAGCCAAAAGTGGAAAAGCTGGCAGCTAATTGAGTATGGGGTTCATGAACTCATAAACTCCTTTAATACTTTTCCGTCCCCGAAAAGAAAAACGCACCTTCGATGGCAGCGTTTTCGTCCGAATCGGAGCCGTGAATAGCGTTAGCCTCGATGGAACGGGCGAATAATTTGCGGATGGTACCTTCGTCGGCATTAGCCGGGTTAGTCGCGCCGATCAACGTGCGGAAGTCCGTTACGGCATTTTCTTTTTCAAGAATCATCGGCACGATCGGATTGGATGACATGTACTCACAAAGATCGTGGTAAAAAGGTCTCTTCTGGTGGACGGCGTAGAATTCGCCCGCGCGATTGACGCTCAACAAGGTTTTCTTCATGGCTACTATTTTGTAGCCCGCTTCCTCGATCATCTTGATGATTGCCCCCACGTTGCCGTCCGCCACCGCGTCGGGCTTGATCATGGTGAAAGTTCTATTACCAGTAATTTCCGTTTCCATACAAAATTATATTTGGTCGTCGTTTTATTTGGCCGCAAAAATACGCATTTCCCATTACAAAGCGGATACCCTGCCGGAAGTCGACCATAATTTGCCACTTTTGTGCCCGCTTAAACAGCTTTCTACCAGACATTCGCGGCGATTTGAAGTCCCTAGTCCCGCCATTACATCGCTCATCAAATCATTGTGAATCAAGACTTCGACGCACTACGCGCGCTCCTCACTACGCCCCAAAAAGTAATCATCACGATGCACCGCGATCCCGACGCCGACGCGATGGGTTCGTCGCTGGGCTGGGCGCTTTATCTTGAAAAAAAAGGGCATCAGGTGACCATTATCAGCCCGACCGACATTGCCGCCAATCTCATGTGGCTCCCTACCGCCGAACGGGTGATGGTGTTTGAAGGCATCAACGCCAAGCCACGCGAATGCCGTGAACTCATCAAGAATGCGACCCTCGTCTGCTGCCTGGATTTCTCGGCTATCTCGCGTCTGAAGGAACTGGGCCGGTGGGTGAATGAATCGACGGCGACCAAGTTATTGGTCGATCACCACCTCGAGCCGGAATCTTTTGCCGACCTGATGGTGTGGGACACGGGCGCGGCGGCCACGGCGCAGCTTATTTACGAAGTAATCAAGTACCTCGACGGCGCCGATTTTTTTGATATTCCGATGGCCGAATGCCTCTACGCGGGCATGATGACCGACACGGGCTCGTTCCGGCACAGCAACACCACGCCCGCCGTCCACCTGGCCGTGGCCGACCTTATGCGGACGGGCTTCGAAGCGAGCCGCGTCCATCGCCTTATTTTCGACAATTCGCCGCTGCTGCGTACCCGGCTGCTGGGTCACGTGCTGAGCGAGCGCCTGGTGGTGCTGCCCGAGTACCGCACGGCCTATATGACGCTCACGGCCGCCGATCTCGAAAAATACAAATCCAGCACGGGCGACACTGAAGGAATCGTCAATTACGGTTTGCAGATCGAGGATGTCGTGATGAGCGCACTGTTCATTGAGCGGAAGGGCGAAATCAAGATTTCGTTTCGGTCGCTGGGCGAATTTTCGGTGCGCGATTTGTCGAGCGCGCATTTCAGCGGCGGCGGCCACCGCAACGCCTCGGGCGGCCGCACGACGCTTTCGCTGGCCGATACCGTGGAGCAATTCCTAAAATTCCTGCCTTTTTACAAAGCTCAACTGCTGGAAGTTGAGAAATAAAGCCGTTTTTTTGCTTCCTTTGCACAAATTTTGGCGGCAGCACGTTATAGCAAGTATCATTTTGCCCCGACTTCCCATCAAACCACTACTTTATCTCTAACCAAAAAACAATGAATTTAAGATCTATCGGCTTGGTATTGAGCGTCTGTTTTATTGCCGCTGCCTGTAACAAGTACCGCGTGCAGACCACCGACACTGGCCTTAAGTACCAGTTCCACGAACAAAACAAAGACGCCCGAAAAGCCAAGATGGGTGAAATCATGACCTTCCATTTGGTCCTCAAAAACAGCGAAGACTCCGTGCTTCGGGATACTTATAAGGAGAATATGCCCGTCAAACTGGTGGTGCAACAGCCGCCATTTAAGGGCAGCTTCGAGGAAGGACTATCAATGCTGGCCGTGGGCGACAGCGCTACTTTTTACGTGAGCGCCGACACGCTCTTCGCCAAAATGATGCAGCCGCTGCCTCCGATGGTTAAGAAAGGCACGGATCTTTCCTTCACGGTGAAGGTATTGAGCGTCCTGACTTCCGAGGAATTCCAGAAAGACCAAGCCGCGCAAGACGTGAAGCAAAAATCCGTCGACGCCAAGATCATTGATAAATACATCGCCGACAACAATCTGACCGACAAAGTGCAGCGCACTGAATCGGGCTTAGCTTATGTGGTTGAAAGCCCTGGCACGGGCGGCACACCGCAGGAGGGCGACATTGTGAAGGTACACTATACCGGCAAGATGCTCGACGGGAAGGTATTCGACAGCTCACGTAATAACCCGCAACTCGCCGGACAACCCGTGGATTTCCGCGTGGGCGTTGGGATGGTTATTCCGGGTTGGGAAGAGGGCGTTATGTCGATGAAAAAAGGCGAGAAGCGCATGCTGATTATCCCGTCCGGACTGGCCTACGGTTCGGATGGACAACAGGGCATTCCACCGAATGAGGTTCTGTTGTTCGACCTGGAACTGGTCGATTTCAACAAACCCACCGCAGAAGACATGCAGCGCATGACCCAACCGGGGATGCCTCAACAATAAAAAAACAGGAAAGGAACGATGAATATATTCAGGAAATACGGCTTGTTGATTGTGAGTGTGTGGGCGATGGCCGGCCTGACGTCCTGCAAGGATTTGTCGAACCCGATCCGGGACGAGAAGAAGGTTGAGAATGACGCAGAGATCCGTGATTACCTGACTAAGAACAGCGTCACGGCTCAAAGTACGACCGAAGGACTGTACTATAAAGTAATCGCGCCAGGTACGAGTAAAAAGAAAGCTGCCGTTGGCGACGAGTTGAAAGTCTTCTATACCGTTCGGCGGCTCGATAATGTACTGGTAGACAGCAGCTATTTTAGTCTCAACCAACCCAATCGCGCCATCTACGGGGCCAGCATGTTGCCTTACCTGACCGATGAGGCCATGAAATTGGTGTTTGGTACTCCGCTACTTTCCGAGGGCGACTCGGCGGTACTTTTCGTGCCTTATAATCTGAGGAGTGGTTCGGGCTCATTGCTGCTTCCGGTTTACAGCCCATTACGGCTGAATCTGAAAGTGGTTAAAATCAGCACTGAAACAGAACAGATCGATGCTTTTATTGCCGAAAATAAAATAAAGATTACCGAAACGACTACCACTGGTTTGCGCTTCGGCAAGACGGTTTCGTACCCCGATTCAGCGATGGTCACCGAAGGCAGTGTTTTAAAAGTCAAGTACACGGGAAGGCGGATGGATAATTCTGTTTTTGATTCCGGTACGATCAGTGTAACACCCGTTCAAAACAAAGTGGTACCCGGTTTCAAGGAAGGTTTGCTTAAAATGCGGGCCGGAGAAAAGGCCAATCTTATATTTCCTTCGGCTCTAGGCTATGGTACTCAAGGCCAGCAGGGCTCCACAACAAGCACCGGAATTGCGCCTTACGCACCGCTTTATTTCGAGGTGGAGATTATTTCAAAAACCAACTGACCAGGCATTCTATCATGATGAAACGAGGGCTGCTCCATGAGTGGTCCTCGTTTTTTTATAGTTATACCTTAATTTTATCTCAAACATAAAAATTATGACCCTCTGCTTTGCCACGAACAACGCCCACAAGCTCGCCGAAATTCAGGCACTGCTGGGCGATGACTTTGAACTAAAGACTTTGGCTGATATCGGTTGCCATGAAGAGCTTCCCGAAGAGCAGCTGACGATTGCGGGCAACTCGCGCCAGAAGGCGGCACACGTTTGGGAAAAATATGGGGTCGCTACTTTCGCCGACGATACGGGGCTGGAAGTGGCCGCGCTCGCTGGCCAGCCGGGCGTGCATTCGGCGCACTACGCCGGGCCGCAGCGCGATGCCGACGACAATATGAGCCACTTGCGGAAACGCCTAGCCGAAACGAACACCGCCCTACCCGCTTCGGCCCGCTTCCTGACGGTCATCACGCTGGTGCAGGATGGCGTCTACCAGCAATTCGAGGGCGTGGTAGAGGGTAGGATTATCGGCGAAAAGCGGGGCAACGGGGGCTTCGGTTACGACCCAATATTTGTACCCGAAAAACAGGATCGCACCTTTGCCGAGATGAGCACGGCCGAAAAAAGCACGATGAGCCACCGCGCCCGGGCTTTTGCCAAGCTGGTAGATTTTTTGAAAGAATAGCCGCGCTGGCCCTATTTTGGTAGTGTAGGTAGTTCTGGCCAAATTGGTCGGCAATCTGACCTTTAACTAAAAACCGCTTAAACCCCATGGCAAAATTCGATCCCGAGGACTTCCGTTTCGACGGCTCCAAAAGCTTTAAAATCAAGAAGCAAGACACCAAGATCAAGGATATTTACGACGACAAAGACGAATACAAAGACATGCTGGCCGATAACGCCGACCAACTCGACGAGTTGCAAAGCATGATGTACGCCCACAATCGTTATGGGCTGCTGGTAATTTTCCAGGCGATGGACGCGGCGGGCAAAGACGGCACGTTGAAGCGGGTTTTTGCCGGCGTCAACCCTATTGGCGTCAAAGTGCATTCGTTCAAGCGGCCCAGCGAGAACGAATTAGAACACGATTTTATGTGGCGCAGTACTTTGCTGTTACCGCAGCGTGGCAGCATCACGGTATTCAACCGCAGCTATTACGAGGAAGTGCTGATCGTAAAAGTACATCCTGAGATCGTGATTAACGTGCAACGGTTACCCATCGAACTTACGAAAGACCTCGACAAGCTTTGGGAAAGGCGCTACGCCGACATCAAAAACTCGGAGGATTATCTGCACCACAACGGCATCCGGGTCGTGAAGTTTTTCCTGCACGTATCCAAGAATGAGCAGGCCGAGCGCCTGATCGAGCGCATTGACGACCCGTCCAAAAACTGGAAGTTTGAGGAAGGCGATGTGAAAGAGCGCAATTTTTGGGATGACTACCAGCAGGCTTACGAGGAATGCATTAACGCTACAGCCACCAAAAATGCCCCTTGGTACGTGATTCCGGCCGACGACAAAAAAAATATGCGCCTGATGGTAGGTAATACAATTGCCTCGGAGCTCAAAAAAATGGACATCAAGTACCCTGAGTCCAACGAGGAGCGCCACGCGGAGTTGCAGCGGTACGTGGAGATTATCAAGTCACAAAACTGAATTTATTTGTTTAGGTCGGTCCGCCGGTGTGGTTTAGATTTAAACAAGAAAGCCGACTCGATTGAGTCGGCTTTCCTGTTTTTTATAAAGCTAATCGCTGCGGCGAACCGACCTATCAAATTCTTACCGAATCACGAAGTTGCCGCCGCCAATGCGGTAGCCTTCGGCGTAGAGCTCTACGCTGTACTTACCAGGCCGGAGTTGATTGGCATTATCGTAGACCATCTCCACTTTTTGGTTGTTGTTGAGGTAAGAAACCGACTCGCGGGCTGTGAACTTCGTTTCCTGACCGTTCACCTCGAACTCGCCCGAACCCGTGGCGTCGTCAGCGACGATGGCCCCGTTAGGATCAAGCAGGCGCACGTAGATGTCCTTGGTTTCCTGCCGCGTCAGCGGATTCTCAGGCAAATCAAATACCATCTTAATCTTGTCCACGCGCTTGGCTTTGTAAGCGTCATCGTCGCGGGTTTTACCTTTACTGGTCACAGCCAGCACTTTGAAGTTTTGCGCTTTCAACGCCGCCGCCCGGTTCACTTTCTCAGAAAGATCGCGGTTTTGGGCCGTGTAGGTCATTACTGAATCAGACAACTGGGTCTGCCGCTGCACGAGAGTTTCCCGCTCGGTACGCAGTGAGCCTACCTGCACGTTAAGCGAATCGTTGTTGCTGGCCAGCATCGTGTTTTCCTCGCGTAGTTGCGCGATTTCGGTATCCTTTTGCGCCAGGAACGTTTCGTATTCCTTGATTTTGGCCAGGTACTTGCGTGACTCCACTTTGGTACCGCGCGCCAGGCTAGCCTTGTCAGCTTCCAGCTGCTCTTTCACTTTGGTCAGTCCCGCAACATCGCCACCCAGTCGTTCAACTTCCATTATCTTGGCATCCAACACCGTCGAAATGGAATCTAACTTGGCCCGAGTGCCGGCCACTTCGCGCACTTTTTCCATTACTGTTGCCTCCTGATCCGTCAACTCAGCCCTTTGCTGAAAATACAGGAAACCCAACATCGCCACGGCGACCCCCAGGATCGCCACAATCACCCACGCTGTACTTTGCTTTTTCTGTGCTTCGTTTTGCATTTGAATTTACATTTTAGGTTAAACATGAAAGAGAAAGAGTACAGTTTGCCTTCATCCGCATTCGTTTTTGGTTGGTTGGTAAATAACGCTTCGGTCAGAAATTGCTTCATGACGTATGGAAACGTCAACGGGGGTAAGTTTGGTGCCTTCGATATACTATGATTGAGTGAACGGTAAAACAGAAAGCTGATCGTACAACGCTGACAGCGGTTGAAACTCGCAATGGAATTGGCTGTCAGCGTTGCTGCACCGGAGACTGCTTATTTAACATAAAGCCCGTGAGCGGCAGCTTCATACTTATCGCCCTTGCTCCATTGCGGGGCTTTGGCCCGGTCAGCGATGAGCCGCGCGGCGTAGGCATAGGCTTGGCTGAATTGGAGGAGATAGGCGAAGTCGATGGTTTCGGGGTTGTCCGAAGCCTGATGGTAGTTCTTCATCAGCTCGGCATCGAATGTACGAAAGCCGGGCGTGATGGTGGGCGCGGGAATGCCCAGTTTGGCAAAACTCACATTGTCGGAGCGGTCGAATAAGCCCTGCTCTGGGGCGGGATCGGCCACTACATCCAGCCCAAATGCCTTGCTGGCGGCCTCGATCTCGGCCCGTGCGCCGGTGCGGTCCAGACCAATGACTGACAGAATGCTGGTATCGTTGTAGCCCGCTCCGTCGGTATTTAGGTTAAAAATACATTTATTCAAAGGCAGCAGCGGGTGATTAGCGTAGTACTTACTACCCAGCAAACCAACCTCTTCGCCCGTCAAGGCCACCAATAGCACCGACCGGCGCGGCGGCTTTTGGGCTAGCGCCTCAGCAGCCGCCAGCAGCGACACGGTGCCAAAGGCATTGTCACGCGCACCGTTGAAAATACTATCGTCGGGTGTGTAGGCCTGGCCGCCCTGCTTGCCCACACCCACGTGATCGTAGTGCGCCGAGAGCAGGACGTATTCGTCTTTCAATGCTGCATCCGTGCCTTCGATGTAGGCTACCACGTTGTAGCCATCGACGATTTGCACAGCGCGGCCCGCCGTTTGGAACTTCACCCGGTCCACCGCGCGCAACATCTTGGTGAATTTCGCCTCCTGTCCGTTGACCCAGGCGTGGGGCAGCGTGGCGGGTGTCCCGCCCGAGGCCAGGGCAATCCGGTCGCCCGCGAAGTACTTTGTGACGAAAGCCCAGGGGACGGGCGCTTTGAATAGCTCGATAACCGCCACCGCGCCCTTCTGCACCGCTAATTTGCGCTTTTGGTCCGATGCAGTGACAATTTCGCTTGGCGAAGTGGCCTCGGGTGAGCCGCTTTGCAACAGCACGATCTTGCCTTTCACATCGAGCCCTTTGTAGTCGTCCCATCCTTTTGCCGCGTCTTCAAGGCCAAAACCTGCGTATACCAGCGGTGCATCGAGCGTGGTTTCGGTCCCCGACATCGGGATCCAATCCTTGCCCGCTTGCAGGCTGTCCGTGCCAACTACAATTGTACCCTGCCCCGTCGCGCCCATTTTCTCTAGGGGGACCGCCTGGTAGAACGACGATTGCCCCGGCGCGGGATTCAGACCGTAGCGCCGAAACTGCTCAGCCACGTAGCGCGCGGCCACGAGGTTGCCCGACTCGCCCGTACGGCGGCCCATCAGTTCGTCGGCCGCCAGAAAACGCATATGGGTTTCCAATTCGGCCTTTTTAAGCTTCGATTCGGGAAGATCGGTAGTACTTTGGGCAAAAATATGTGACGCCGCAACCAGGCCAAGCGCAATGGCTAAAATCGCTTTTTTCATGAGCAATAGAGTTTAGAAGAAAAATTTATTTCACCGTCACCAATACGTCAAATGGCTTACGATCGCTGATGACCAGCTCCTGGAAGCCTTCGATCTCGTAGGCCGACACGCGCCATACGCCCGAATTTTCGGCGCAGCGCATGAGCAAATTCTTTTCGGATTCGTAGAGTTTATTTTTAGCCACCATCCTGGCTTCGATCAGCGCGGGGCGGCCGTTGGGCTGGTCCAGCACGACTTTTAAGTACCGCACGGGCAGATCCTCCCCCGTTTCAAGGGTGTACTCGTACGTCATCGAGTCGGGACGGGCGATGGTATAGCTTTGTCGGAAGGCGGGTTTGTTGAGATCGGCCTGCACGAAAAGTTCGAGTTCGCGCTGCCAGTTCACGTCGTCGGTGCGGCGGCTTTCCTCTTCTGTCCCAACGACCATCCTTTTTTCGATGTCTGGTTTTTGCTTGTTCAGCAGCGCAATCTGGCTTTCGACAAAACCTTTGACATCGTAGTAAACATTAGGTAGTTTCTCCGTTTCGCCAGGCGTTTGGCAGGCCATTGCCGAAAACAAAAGGCTCAATATCAAAAAGTTAAATCGAGCAATCTTAGGTTTTATCCTTTTTTGTTGCGGGAATTTTGGCACAAGAATTGGAGGTATTTTAAAAAAATCAGAGAGCCCAATTGACTCTCTGAGTAAGCTAACAGTACCCGAACGGATATAGTTTTACAGCAGACTTCGTCCGCTCATTACCGCTGGTTTCGGAATTCCCATCAGGTCCAAAATTGTCGGCGCAATGTCGGCGAGCTTGCCGTCTTTGATCGGTTGCGTGTAAGTCTTATCTACCAAAATACAGGGTACCAGATTGAGCGAATGCTGGGTGTTGGGCGAGCCGTCGTCGTTCATCATGTAGTCGGAGTTGCCGTGGTCGGCCAGGATGATGGAAGAATAACCGTGATCCAGTCCTGTCGTCACGACAGCCTCGACGCACTTATCAACGGTTTCGGCGGCCATCACGGCGGCTTCAAATATGCCCGTGTGCCCCACCATATCGGTGTTTGCGAAGTTGAGGCACACAAAATCAACGTCCTCTTTCATCAACGCGGGTACGATCGCATCCCGAATATCGTAAGCCGACATTTCGGGTTGCAGGTCGTAGGTCGCCACCTTGGGCGATGGGCAGATCATGCGGCTTTCGCCCATGAATTCTTTCTCGCGACCGCCCGAAAAGAAAAACGTCACGTGCGGGTACTTCTCGGTTTCGGCGATGCGGATCTGCTGCTTACCTGCCTTCTCCAGAATTTCACCCAACGTATCGTTCAGGTTATCCTTTTCGTAAATAACGCCTATGTTTTTGAATTCTTCATCGTAGTTGGTCATCGTCACGTAGTGCAGATCCAGCTTGTGCATGTTATACTCAGGGAAATCCTGCTGCGTGAGCACCTCGGTGATTTCGCGACCCCGGTCGGTGCGAAAATTGAAGCAAAGTACCACGTCGCCGTCCTCGATCACGGCCACCGGGCTACCGTCGGCGTGGGTCGCTACAATGGGCTTGATGAACTCATCGGTTATATTTTGCTCGTACGATACCTGGATAGCCGCTAGCAGGCCGCCTTCGGGAATTTTGGTGCCTTCCCCGCGTACCATGGCATCGTAGGCCAGTTTTACGCGTTCCCAGCGCTTGTCGCGGTCCATGGCGTAGTAGCGGCCCGTTACGCTGGCGATTTTACCGGTCGTAACGGCCATGTGGTTTTGTAGTTCCAGCAGAAAACCCGCCCCGCTTTTGGGATCACAGTCGCGGCCATCGGTAAACGCGTGGACGAATACGTCGGTCAGCCCCGCGTTGTGGGCGATGCTGCACAGGCCTTTGAGATGATCGATGTGCGAGTGGACACCGCCGTCCGACACCAAGCCGATGAAATGGAGTTTCTTGCTGTTCGTTTTGGCGTAGTTCAGCGCCTCGACCAGCACGGGTTCCTGGGCGAGGGTCCCCTCCTGCACC
>JBBSSJ010000139.1:0-12034 GCA_038242095.1 Cytophagales bacterium | reverse complement strand
GGAACGCCTGCATAGCCGGGGCAGGCCACCAGCCACCCGTATTTCCGCCGCAAGTACGGCCCTGAGAGCGGGCGACGCAATAGAACAAGTGCGCTTCCGAAAGATCCACAGCGTAGGCCGCACCCCGGCTGATTTTGACCTTGCTTTCTACGGCCGCCACCGTGCCAAAGGCCACGCAGGAGCCGCAACCACCCTGAGTCTTGACGGGCGTCACGAAGTTCTGGCCGCCCTTATTGCGCCAGTCGACCGCAGCCGGGGCCGAGAAGGCGCCAAATGCCGCCTTGTCCGACTGGAAGGCACTGAAATTGGCGGCAGCGATTCGCTCCTGTTCTTCGAGCGAAGGTTCGTTGGGGCCCGGATTGTAGCCCAGGTACTTCCGGCGCTCGTCTTCGGGAAGTTCGGTTAGGAAAGTGCCCTCGGCGCTCCAATCGTGGCCCGCGCTGGCGATCGCTTCCTGAATCTGTTTCAACTCATCTGACTTTGCCATTTTTTTGTTAGTTAAAAGGTTTAGGAATAATAATGGAAAGGCGTGTATTTTTTACGAACTGATACGGTACCTTATCGGTTCGTAAAAATGTACGAATCAAATTTAAAAAATCAGATGGTGGAAGTAAAGTGAATGTTATTATTCGGTATTATTTTTGATTAAACGGTAAAAATAATGTCTATTTCCTAATCACTTTAATTATAATTTATCTATTAACACGATAAATACCTCAATAGCACGTAATATACCTACGTAATTTTACGCAACTCATCAAAATTATTATTACGTATTAAAATAGGTATTTATTAAATAATAATTTTATAAAATGTTGGTGTTTTATAAAAATGGCACTCAAACTATTATAGCTGCCAATTATTTATTTCCCACAAAAAAAGGCCGCCAACTTTGGCGACCCTTTCAATTTCAGTGTGGAATAGTAAAGAGTCTATATCCCTCCCCCGCGAATGAGGCGCAGAACTACGGCAATGATCGCAATCACCAACAGAATGTGAATGATGTTACCCATTCCGAAGCTGTCGAAGCCCAGAAAGCCCAATGCCCAGATGATAACCAGAATGACGGCAATCGTGTACAGGATGTTTCCCATGTTTGTTTAAGTTTTGGTTAGAAGAGTGAACGTTAATGCGACTTTCGGTAAAAACATGAAGCCAGCGGGTTTCTACTCCTATTTTAGCAGATTTTTCTTGATAAAGGAGTAAGTTGCGCCACCAGAAAAAGATGATCTGTGGATTTTTAGCCCAATTCGCCTTTTTTTGCCCTAAAATCGGCACTTCAATTCATCTTTGTGGATTGTACTACAACCGGCGTTCTCGATATACGCTCACTCGACTTATCCCATGGCTATCAAGAAACCCATCGTTACCCTCACTGTCAACCCGGCAGTGGATAAAAGTACTACCGTCGAGCGACTCGTGCCCGACCATAAGTTGCGCTGCGACCGTCCCCAGTTTGAGGCGGGTGGTGGCGGTATTAACGTCGCCAAAGCCATTCACCGCCTGGGCGGCGATCCCATTGCGGTTTTTACGGCGGGCGGTCCCACCGGGCAGCGGCTGCAAAAGCTCGTCAAGGCCGAGAAGGTTGACATTCGGGTGGTCGAGACCAAGGAGTGGACGCGCGAGAACCTTAACATCGTCGAGACAACCACCGGCCTGCAATACCGCTTCGGTATGCCCGGCACTGATCTCATGCCGACCGAAGTTGAAGCGGTAATGGAAACGCTGGAAGACATCTCGCCCACCCCCTCGTTCATTATTGCCAGCGGCAGCCTGCCGCCGGGCGTTCCAACTGATTTTTACCGTCAAATTGCCAATCTGGCCCAGCGACAGGGCGCTAAATTCATTGCTGACACGTCGGGCGAGTCTTTACGTTTGGCCGCGCAGGCGGGCGTCTACCTGCTTAAACCCAACGTAGCCGAACTCAGCGAGTTGATCGGCGTCGAGAGCCTGGAAATGGACGAGATCGATGAAGCAGCCCGCGCACTCATCATCCGCGACAATTGTGAAATCGTCGTAGTCTCGATGGGACCGATGGGGGCGATGCTCGTCACTTCCGAGTACGTGGAGCATATTCCCGCCCCGCCCGTAACCAAGCAGAGTACGGTCGGGGCGGGCGACAGCATGGTGGCAGGGATGGTATGGACGCTTTCGCAGGGGCGCTCGGTGCGCGAAGCCGTACGGATGGGCGTGGCCTGCGGCACCGCCGCCACCATGAATCCAGGCAGCGAACTGTTCCACATGCCTGACGTCAACCGCCTCCTCGACTGGCTCAATCGTTACGAGGTTCGGTACGCGTCTTCGATACGGTGATATTTCTTTTTGGTACAAAGTGCTTCGTTCTAGGTACGAAGTACCTTGTACCAAAAATTAACTACATCGCCATTTCCCGCTCCGTTACGATAGTCAGCACTTCTGAGTCCTTTAAACGTCGGGCCAGACCCAGGGTTTTAGGGACTTCGTAGTGGAAATAGTACTTCATGGTGTGAAGCTTGCTTTCGTAGAAGGCCGCCGCACTACCGGCGGATTTTTGGGTAAGTAGCCCTTCCTCTGCCGCGATTCCCTGCTTGAGCCACTGCCAGGCCACGGTCACGATGCCGAAAAACTCCATGAACAGTGTGGCGTCCATCAGGTAGCGCTCATGATCGCCGATGGTAGCGTGGGGCAGTAGGGCTTCCGTTACCTCCTGCAAGCGCGCGATTTCCTGCTCCAGCATTTCGGCGTAAGGTTTCAGAGAATCATGTGCCTGGGCGGCGGCCATCGTTTTCTTGATTTCCTTAAAAAGTAATTGCGGCGCTTTGCCTTTTTTGATCGTCATTTTTCGGCCCAGCAAGTCCTGCGCCTGAATACCCGTAGTACCTTCGTAAATCGTCGTAATGCGGATGTCGCGGTAGAGTTGTTCCAGCGAAAAATCCTCCGTGAAGCCGTAGCCGCCCAACACCTGCAACCCTTCGCTGACCGAGCGCTGCCCCATTTCGGTAGGGAATGTTTTGGCGACTGGCGTCAGTAATTCCAACAGCAGCGTATGGTTTTCTTTTTCCTCACCTTCGCTTACGTGCGCCAGGTCCGCTAGCTTAGCGCTTTCCAGCAGGAGCGAAAGCGAGCCCTCCACGATGGATTTCTGAAACAATAACATCCGCTTCACATCTGGATGGTTAATAATCATCGTTTGGGGTGAACCAAGCTGGTTTTTCTCATTGAGACGACGACTCTGCGGGCGTTCCTGCGCATATTCCAGCGAGGCGTAGTAAGCCGCCGAAGCGATAGCCGCGCCCGTAACGCCCACCGCAATGCGGGCCCCGTTCATCATCTGGAACATGTAGTTCAGGCCCCGGCTGGCCTCGCCCAGCAGCCAGCCATGGCAGTCGTGGCGGTCGCCCATGGTGAGGTGCATGGCGGGCGTACCGCGCTGCCCGAGTTTGTGGTATATACCGGTGGAGGTCACGTCGTTGTTCATAAAACTGCCGTCGGCATTCAGCCGGTACTTGGGTACCACAAACAGCGAAATTCCTTTGGTACCCTGCGGCGCGCCCTTGATGCGCGCCAGCATCAGATGCACTACATTATCGACGGCATCGTGGTCACCCGCCGAAATGAATACCTTTTGGCCCGTAATGAGATAGCTGCCGTCGGGCTGCGGCGCGGCGGTAGTCGTGATGTCAGATAGTGAACTACCCGCCTGAGGTTCGGTCAGGGCCATCGTACCCTGCCACTGACCGTTGAGCATTTTTTCGACGTACTGATCGATCAAAGTCGCCGAGCCAAACGTGGCAATCAGGTTAGCCGCGCCGGCGCTCAGGCCGGTGTACATCATGCCGTTATTGGCGGCCATCTGGATGAAGTCCACGCACGCGCCCAGCATTTCTGGCAGTTGCTGGCCGCCTTTGTCAAAAGGAAACCTCGCCCCGATCAACCCGCTTTCGCCCACAGCTTTCAAAAAATCTTTGACTTTGGGATGGACTTTCACAATGCCATCCTTCAATTCGGGCTGTTTGCGGTCTACGTCGCGGAAGTAGGGATACAGATGCGTGTCGGCGATTTGGGTGGCGGCATCGAGCACGAGGTCGAATGTCTCTCGGTCGTGCGCGGCAAAGTAGGGGTACTTCGTCAGTTCGGGCGCGTGGTGAACTTCGTAAAGCAGGAAGTCGAGGTTACGGCGGCTGAAGTAATGGAACATTTATCTGATTGGGTTTAGGTAAAAATAAGAATCGCTTCGTACTAAATCAACGTGCTTAGCAAATATAGGGTTGTTTGGCGATCTTAAAAAGTGCGTTTCCCTTCCCCCTTTTCTCCGTAAATTGGCACCGAAATTGCGCAAGAAAGCACGAAAACGAAGAGTGATGACGAAGTAGGGCATGAGAGCAAGCGGCAATATCATCGTGACGCCGAAGCAGGGTTTGAACGGTATCTACACCGTTTGCGTGGTGCTCTACTACGACGCCAACAGTTCCGATCCCAACGCGGATCAGCCGGAGATTACTGTTTCGTTTTTTCGAAAACGCAATAACACACGGCTCGATAACCTGCGCCTCAGGCGCGTAAGTCTGGAACCGCTGCCCTTTTCCAACCCCGGCTGCGCCACCGCCCGCAATCTAAAGATCAGCGTCGCCCGCTTCTGCGCCGACATCCAGCTACCCCTCAGCCAATACGCCGAACAGGGAGGCTATTACGTAAGTTGAGAGCGCTGCTGCCGCGCCGCCGACATTGGCAACCTCAAAAAGTCCGGCACCGCCTCGCTGGTACTTTACGCTGAGCCACCGCCCGTCACGACCGAGAATCAGTCGCCCGTTTTCCAGGCCGCCAACGGCGAAATCCTGTGTCGTAACACGCCCTACACTTTTGCTTCGGGAGCCACCGACCCCGATGGTGACGAACTGCGCTATCGGCTCGAAACGCCCTTCACGAGCAATCGCCCGCCTTACGATATCGATCCGCTGGCCCCTTCGACGCCAGGCCCCTATCCCAAAAACGAGTGGGCCGCGGGTTACGGCCCTACGAATCCACTGGTCAGTAATCGTGCCTTTCGGCTCGATCCCCGCACGGGTAGCATCAGCCTCATCCCCACCGAAACGGGGCTATTTGCCTACCGGATCGTAGCCGAGGAGTACCGGTCGCAAAATCGGCGAAGTACACCACGATTACCAGCTGGTTGTCGTGGACTGCACGAACGATAATCATCCGCCCGTTGCCATCGCGGACGCCAATTCCCCTACCGGTGCCACCATCATCGGGGGCGATTCGCTCATTGAAGTGGGTGTGTGCCGGGGCGACACACTTTCGCTCAAAGCCGAGTCCAATCCTCACTTTGCCTACCAATGGCAGCGTAATGGTGTTAATATCTTGGGAGCCAACGGCCCTAATATCAAAATTAGTCAGGAAGGCGTGTATATGTGGTGAAAACTTACGCCGACCGCTGCGGCAACGCCCGGGCGCTGGGCGAAAAGTTTGGGGTAAAGTACCGTTCGCAAGATATAGTCGAGATTTCGCCCGGCCCCAAAGCCAGCGTGTGCGAAGGCACCCAGCTGGACCTCAACGTGAACGTCGGCGGCGTGGGTTGGACCTTCGCCTGGCAGAAATACGGGCAGGAATTACCGGGTACCAATTTTGGTCGATTATCGGGCGTCCGCGAAGCCGGGACATACGTCATCCGGGCGGCCAATGCCGTCACGCGTTGCGTGCGTACCGATATAGTTCGGGTTAGCCTGAACGAGCGTCCGCCCGCCAAAGTTACCATGCCTGATAAGGCATTCTGCACGGGCGACTCGCTCCCGCTCAAAGCCAACGAAGCCGCAAATTATAGCTACGTCTGGTACCGGGATGCCGTGCCTCTCCCCCGCCCTTTCGATTCGGTAAACAGCGTGAAAACTGCCGGATCGTATGCCGTCGAAATCACCGACACGCTTACGGGTTGCGTACAACGATCCGACACCGTACGCATCACCGCCAGGCCCCGGCCCAAGGTATTGTTCGACTCCATTCCGCCACTCTGCGGTCAGGCCGATGCCCGTTTGGCGCTGGTAGCTGCCCCTCCGGCGGGGTATTTTCGGGCAAGGGAGTGGACGGTACTACATTCGATTCCAGGAAAGCCGGCGTGGGGAGCCAGGAAATACTTTACGCCTACACCGCCCCTAACGACTGTACGGCCACGGCACGCCAAACGGCGACGGTCACGCCATTGCTGAGGGCTTATGTGAGTGGCAAGAAAGTGATTTGGGCAGGCGATAGCGTGTTACTCAAAACATCGGTAACGGTCGGAGTGACCTATGGTTGGTCGCCGCCGCTGGGATTAAACGATCCAACCTTGGCGCAATCCATTGCCTCGCCCGACCAAAGTACGACCTATACGCTACGGGTAACGTCGGCCGGTGGGTGTTTTTCAGAAAGCGGAATCCTGGTAGAAGTACTGCCACCCGTCAAAATCCCGAAAGGCTTTACGCCCAACGGCGACGGTGCCAACGATACCTGGGAAATCGAAAATAGCGCGGCTTACCCCGATGCCGAAGTGACCGTATTCAACCGCTGGGGCAACAAAGTTTGCTTCAAAAGGTTACGCGCTGGCTTGGGACGGTCGGTCCAATAACGAGGTCCTGCCCACCGCCACTTACTACTACGTCATCAAACTCCACTCCGGTCTTCCCGTCCGAAGCAGCAGCTTGACGATATTTGGATAGTGGACAATTGACAATTGACAGTGGACAGTGATTTTTCATCGCCATAAGAAACGATGAACAACCCACCGTCAACTCTCAACTGATTTACACTCCTTCCGCTACGACCGTTTTAACGCCGGGTACCATGCGGGTGAGCAGGTTTTCGATTCCGGCTTTAAGCGTCAAAGTCGAGGACGGGCAGCCGCTACATGAGCCTTGCAGTAACACTTTCACTGCGCCGGATTCCTCATCGAATGAATGGAAGTTAATCGCCCCGCCATCGGATTCCACCGCCGGGCGCACGTACTGGTCCAAGGCAGCCTTGATTTGCTGCACCGCCGGGGTATCATTTGTATCGACTACGAGCGTGTTGTTCTCGATCGTTTTCGGCTCGAAAACGGGCTGGTTTTCTTCAAAATATATTTTAAGGAAGCTCTTAGTGTCGGTCAACACCTCTTCCCAGGTACTGGCGTCGTCCTTGGTGACGGTAATGAAGTTGCTGGCAATGAATACCCGCTGCACGTGCGGAAATTGGAAAAGATCGGCCGCCAGCGGTGAGGCACTACCTTCTTCCAAAGCGGCTTCGTGCGAAGGATAGTCAAACGAAAGACCGTCGGGTACCAACTCGAAATTCAGGACGAATTTCATAGAGTTGGGGTTGGGACTCAGTTCGGTATAGATGTAAACGGGGCGATTTAACATGAGTTGGATTAAGTGTTATGCTTTTTAACTGTTTAACTGTGTAGCAGTCAACACGCGGGCTGCTTCATCGCTTTTCAAACAAACATACCCGATTAAAGATTTCAGGTGATGTAAGCTCCATTCTTTTGAAACGTTCGAAAACGCGAAAAGCCCAACGGATTTTGTCCGTCGGGCTTTCAATTTTCGGTTCGTCGCCTTGCTTACGCTTCGGCTAATGCGGGGGCGTTTTCAGCCTCGACCGCAATGGGCTCGATGGAAACGTACGATTTATTGTCGGATTTTTTCTTGAAAACCACGTGGCCTTCTACCAACGCAAACAAAGTGTGGTCACGACCCAGACCGACGTTGCGGCCGGGGTTGTGCTTCGTACCCCGCTGACGCACGATAATGCTGCCCGCCTTCGCGTGCTGACCACCAAATAATTTCACGCCCAGATAGTTAGGATTCGAATCCCGGCCGTTTCTGGAACTACCTACACCTTTCTTGTGTGCCATGTTATTTTCTTAATGATAGAATGAGTGAATGATAGAATAGATTGGAACCTGTTATTCTATCATGCAAAATTAGATTACTATTTCGTCAATCCGAATTTTCGTCAGGTACTGACGGTGTCCGTTTTTCTTGCGATAGCCCTTCCGGCGCTTTTTCTTAAATACGATCACCTTCTCCCCTTTCAGGTGTTCCAGGATCGTGACGTTGACAGTGGCTCCGGCCAGGCCGGGCGCGCCAATCTGAACGGCGCCTGCTCCGTCGTCGACGAGCAGGACTTTGTCGAAGGCAAGTGCAGCGTCCACATCCCCTTCCAGCCGGTGCGTGAAGATGGTGCGGCCCTTTTCAACTTTAAATTGCTGACCTGCGATTTCTACGATTGCGTACATGTGATTAAGACTCTTTTTTTGAAATGAGGTGCAAAGATAAGAACTTGTGGCTTAACCCGCAACGTCGCCGGATGAAATATCGGCCGGTTTCACCATGATTTTCCCGGCTACTTGTGCCCGATCGGGCTGAAAGATCAAAACATTTTAGAAAAAGTCTTTAAATTACAGGAAAAATGCGCGGCCTTCGTTTACTTTTTGCGATGAAGGCTGTCAAAGCACGGGTTTAACTAAGAATTTCAGGTTATGTATAAATACCTCTGTGTGTTGTTTTTTTGGCTGGCTGGTTTGGCTTTTACCACCGCCGGCCCCGGCCCGGATTATGTGGTCGGCGATGTGGTGGCCGATTTCAGTCTCAAAAATGTGGATGGGCGTATCATTTCTCTTTCAGATTTTGCCGGACAGAAAGGCGCAATCGTGGTATTTACCTGCAACCACTGCCCATTCGCCAAGGCGTACGAAAGCCGTATTGGCGCGCTCAGCCAGCAGTTTGTTGGCCAGGGTTTTGCGGTATTGGCCATCAACCCCAGCGACCCGACGGCCTATACCGACGACACCATCGAAATGATGGGCTACCGCGCTAAGACCAAGAATTTCGTTTACCCCTACCTCGCCGACCCCAGTCAGCGCGTGGCGCGGTTGTTCGGCGCTACGCACACGCCGCAAACGTTCGTGCTTGAGAATGAAGGCGGCCGCTTCGTGGTGCGCTACATCGGTACCATCGACGATAATCCGCAAGATCCTGATCACGTCGCAAAACCCTACGTTGCCGACGCAGTCAATGACCTGCTGGCGGGATGTCCGGTCGCCGTCACTACCACCAAACCGATCGGATGTGTTATCAAGTGGAAGGATATGTAATGGTTTATTTCAGCCGATACGTCCGCACCGCTTCTTGATTTATTCCAAAAATCAGCCGATCGCCCAACCACAGTACGCTTCTCATATCGCCCCTCAGCGCCAGTCCCGAGCGCTTTTGGGGAACAGTCGTAAACCCACCTTTCCCGTCGCCTTGTAGCAGGCGCCCGTAGTTAGCGTCGTACTTTCCCAGCCGAAGTCTTCCCTGACTGATGTTGCCTCCGAGCAGCAGATCCTGCTTACCATCCTTATTATAATCCAGCGCCGTGATCGCAAATACGGGCGAGAATTGCACTTCGATCGGTAACTCTTTCTGCTGGAATCTATTGCCGGTATTGATAAAACAGACCGTTTTCAACTCATTCGCCACCAGCTTTTGGGCGCTTTCCAGCTCTTGAGCCGGGAACAATTCGTCCAGCGTTACGTCAGCGTAGCTTTTATAGTCGGGGAAGCGCGCGCCCATGCCACTCATTTGCATCACGAGTTCATCACGCGTGACGTAAGGGTAGTTTTTTCCTTGCACGTAAAAACTCAGGATCGGGTCCAGGGTACCGTTGTCGTCGAAATCCCGGGCATATAAAGTAACCGGTTCGGTGTTGCTGCCCTTGATTTGGGAATTCAACCCCTGGTTTCCTACCACCAAATCAGGCTCGCCGTCGCCATTGAGATCTTCCAGGAGCAGCTTATTCCACCATCCCCGGTATTCTTTGTCGAAATAGTCCTTCGTTTTGTCGGTTAGCTTCCCGTTTTCCTGAATAAACACGACAATGGGCATCCACTCGCCTACCACCACGAGATCGGCTCTCCCGTCGCCATTCAGGTCACTGCTGGCGGCATCGGTGACCATGCCGATTTTGGCAAGCGTCGGGGCTTTCGTGGCCTGGTTGGTAAAGGTTCCCTTGCCATCGTTGACCAGCAGATAGCTATCCGGCGTTTCGGGGTAGCGCCCCGGTATCACTCGACCACCCACAAAAAGATCAGGCTTGCCGTCACCGGTAAAGTCACCCGCGCAGACGGTGCCGGTGCTGGTGAGCATTTTGGGTAGCACGTCGGGACTGGCGGAGAAATTTCCTTTCCCATCGTTCAAATACAACCTATCCTGAAAGCGGGCATCGCCTGGCGCAAAGTCGGCGTAGCCGCCGTACGCTACGTAAAGATCAGGGGCGCCGTCGTCGTTGGCATCGAAAAATACGGCGTCTGTTGTTTGACTGGCGGCGTCTTTGGCAAAAGCGGGCGTAGCTGTCTTCTTAAAACTTCCGCCTTTTTCCTGTATAAAAAGTTTGTTTCCTTGGCCCTTGCCACCACCGACGAAAATATCTTCCAGTCCATCGCCGTTCACGTCGGCCTTGACCAGGCACGGCCCCGAAAACGACAGCGGATTGACCAGCAGCGGCTGGCGGTAAAAATCATTGACTTCCAATTTTGCATCCTGATGCGCAATTGGTGCGCGAATTTCCTCAAAGATCGTATCTACTTTCTCGCCCCATTTGTAGGTACCCTTTGCGTCGGTTTCGGAAACAACCAGCAGTTGATCCGCTTGGGGTTTGACCAAAAGCTGCATCTTGCCCGAAGGCCACACGACGCGGAGCGAATCTATCGCCGCACTTGTCCCTAATCCAAAATGCAAAATCGGTGAGACGCTCGACTGGTAGCCGCGCGTGGGCATTTGTTCCAGATACTGCGCCTGTCCGCTGGCGTATAGCGTCAGTTGCGACCCGATGCCCTGCGTGTTGGCGCCGCTGCCGTTGGTTTTTATTTTGAGAAAATGGTTTTGGGTTAAAGTACTCGCTTGATTTTGATAGATGAAAGCCGGCGAATTCACGTTATTGACGATCAAATCGAGATCGCCGTCGTTATCCAAATCGGCGTAAGCAGCGCCATTGCTGTTGGACGGGCGGTCGAGCCCCCAGGCGCGGGTTACGTTCTTGAATTGCAAGTCCCGGCCATTCTCAAAGACATAATTTGTTAAATCAGAGGACGGAATCTCGTAGACCAGTTTAAGCACATCGGCGCGCTGAATACCGCCCTGCCGGTTCTGAACGTAATCGCTCATGTGCTTCACGAAATCCATATTCGTAAAATCGCGTGGAAGTCCGTTCGTTACGTGCAGGTCTTTCCAGCCATTGTTATCAAAGTCAGCAAACAGCGCCGACCAACTCCAATCGGTGTTAGACAGCCCGGCAAGTTGACCAATTTCCTGAAATTGGCCGTTGCCATCGTTGATTTGCAGCATATTGCGCATATACTGATGGTGAAAACCCAGCCGCACGTTCAGGTCGAATTTCTGATAATTGTCGGGCGCCACCAGCATTTTCTGTCGACGGTTGTTCTCAGGCAGCATATCGAGCGTCAGTAGGTCGGGTCGGGTGTCGTTGTTGATGTCGGCCACGTCGCTGCCCATCGAGAAGTGCGACGTATGGCCAATGCGGCTTTTGAGTTGATCCTGGAAGCCGCCTTTTTTATTATTGATATAAAGATAATCAGGAACTTGATAATCGTTGGAGACGTAAATATCCGGCCAGCCATCGCCGTTAACATCGGCCACGCCCGCCCCCAGACCGTACGAAAGTGCCGAGCTTTGTAGTCCCGCCGCGCGGGTCACGTCCCGGAATTTGTTATCGTCGTTACGGTACAGCCGCATCCCGTTCATCGGGTCGTCTTTTTTGAGGATTTCAGCAGTACCCAATTCATTCAAAACAGGCAATGATTTGGGGTTGTGGTTGAGCAGGAACATATCCAGGTCACCATCCTTATCATAATCGAAGAAGGTAGCCTGGGTACTCGTTCCCTCACTGGCCAGGCCGTACTCGGCGGCCATTTCGGTAAAGATAGGTACCCCTTGCGGGTCGGCCCCCTGGTTGATGAAGAGTTCGTTACGGCGTTTTTCGGGCCGTAGATTTCCCGAATAACATACGTATATATCCAGCTTCCCGTCGCCATTGACATCGG
>JBBSSJ010000138.1:0-12047 GCA_038242095.1 Cytophagales bacterium | reverse complement strand
TTCTACAAAAATGCCGATGCCGACGAACTGCTTTTCATCCATAAGGGCAGCGGTAAGTTGCGTACCACTTTCGGCAGCATTCCTTTCGAGTACGGTGACTACCTAGTCATTCCACGTGGCATAATTTACCAAATCGACTTCGATACTGAAGATAATCGTCTGCTGTACCTTGAATCGCGGGCCCCGCTCGAAACGCCGCGCCGCTACCGCAATCATTTCGGCCAATTGCAGGAACACGCGCCTTACTCGGAGCGTGACTACAAGCTGCCGCAGGCGCTCGAAACGCACGACGAATCGGGTTATTTCCTGATAAAAATAAAAAAACAAAACGCCCTGCATGGTGTCACCTATGCCAGTCACCCATTCGACGTGGTGGGCTGGGATGGCTATAATTATCCCTGGGGCATCTCGATCCACGACTTCGAACCAATCACAGGGCGGGTCCATCAGCCGCCACCCGTGCATCAGATGTTCCAGTCGACTGCTTTCGTAGTTTGCTCGTTTTGTCCGCGGCTTTACGATTACCACCCTTTGGCCATTCCTGCGCCCTACAACCACAGCAACATCGACTCCGACGAGGTGCTCTACTACGTGGATGGCGACTTTATGAGCCGCAACGACATCGCCCCCGGTCATCTTACGCTGCATCCGGGCGGGATCCCGCATGGGCCACACCCCGGCGCGTACGAGCGGAGTATCGGCAAAAAAGAAACCCACGAACTAGCCGTCATGATCGACACCTTCCAACCCCTGATGCTTACCCAAGCCGCGCTGGCCATCGACGATGGGAAGTATTATCGAAGCTGGGTTGAAGAGGAGTGAGAAATGATGAGTGATGAAGTAGGGCGATTAAGTGAGAGCTTATACCGTTTTACAAGTGCCTAAAACCTAACAATTTAATACCTAAGACCAAAAAATGGAAACTCTAGAACTTGAACAGCCCACTGAAACCCAGGATTTCCTGCCTTTGAACGGCACGGATTATCTTGAACTGTACGTCGGCAATGCCCGGCAGGCGACGCATTATTTCCAGACCGCTTTCGGCTTTCAGCCGCTGGCGCACGCCGGTCTCGAAACCGGACTTACCGATCGGGAATCGTACGTGGTCGTGCAGGATAAAATCCGGCTGGTACTGACTTCGCCCCTCAAAAAAGATACCGAGATTGGCCGCCACCTCGACCGTCACGGCGACGGGGTCCGCGTAGTAGCCATTTGGGTCGACGATGCAACCTATTCTTACGAAGAAACCACCCGGCGAGGTGCAGAATCCTACCTCAAACCCACCGTCGAGGAGGACAAAAACGGGCGGGTGGTACGCTCGGGCATTCATGCCTACGGCGATACAGTCCACGTTTTTGTGGAGAGAAAAGCCTATGAAGGTGTATTTTTGCCAGGCTTTAAAGCATGGAAACCCGATTATCAGCCCGAGTCCGTTGGGCTACACTACGTGGATCATATGGTGGGCAACGTGGGCTGGGATGAGATGAACATCTGGACCAAGTTTTACGCCGATGTCATGGGATTCAACCAGTTGGTATCGTTCGACGACAAGGATATTTCGACCGACTACACGGCGCTGATGAGCAAGGTGATGAGCAACGGCAACGGCCGCATCAAGTTCCCGATCAACGAACCCGCCGAAGGACGCAAGAAATCGCAGGTCGAGGAATACCTCGATTTTTACGACGGACCCGGCATTCAGCATATCGCCGTCGCGACCGACGACATCGTCACGACTGTCACCGCGCTCCAAAGCCGGGGGGTGGAGTTTTTACAGGTACCCCAAAGCTACTACGAAGATCTCCTGAGCCGGGTAGGCGACATCGATGAGGAACTGAGCGAACTGAGCCGCCTGGGCATTCTGGTCGACCGCGACGATGAGGGCTATTTATTACAAATTTTCACCAAACCCATCATGCCGCGCCCCACGCTTTTCTTCGAAATCATCCAGCGCAAAGGCGCGAAATCGTTCGGGAAAGGCAATTTTAAAGCCCTTTTTGAAGCAATAGAACGGGAGCAGGAATTGCGGGGAACGTTATAAGGGAGTAGAAGGATGAAAGGTCAAAAGGTAGAACGGGGTTCATAGAAATCAATTTTTACTTTTATATACAACTGCATAAATTCCTTTAACCGTTTAACCCGAAAGAAAAATTATTCGAAAATGGTACAACCATATAAAGAATATACCTCTGCCGACCATGCCACGTGGCAGCAGTTGTTTGAGCGGCAGATGGCGCGTTTGCCGCGCGTGGCTAGTGAGGCGTATCTGAGCGGGATCGATAAGGTCGGCTTCGTGGCCGAGCGGATTCCGAATTTTGCGGATGATACCAACCCGCGCCTGCGGAAGCTGACGGGCTGGGAAGTGTTCGTGGTGCCGGGGCTTATTCCGCACCGCGAATTTTACCAGCATCTGGCCGACCGGCAATTTCCGGCTTCGACCTGGTTGAGGAAGCCCGAGCAGCTCGATTATCTGGAAGAGCCCGATATGTTTCACGATACTTTTGGCCACATACCGTTGTTGAGTAACGCGGCTTTTTGCGGCTTCATGGCCGATCTTAGCAAAGTAGCTTTGCGCTATATTGACGATGAGGATGCCTTGCAGCGGATATCGCGGCTGTACTGGTATACCGTTGAGTTTGGGTTGATTCGCGAGGCGGGTACGCTGAAAATTTATGGGGGCGGTATTCTGTCGTCGGCCGGAGAAAGCGACTACTGTTTGCAACCGGAGATACCCAAAATTGACTTTGATGTGCCAACGCTCCTGAATACGCCTTACCACATTGATCGCTACCAGGACCGCTACTTTGTAATCGATTCGTACGAGCAACTTTATGGATCTGTGGAAAAAATTGACGGTTTTTTGCAAAAAAGCATGGTAAAAGCAGCCGTTCACTAAATAGATCGCAAAATATTTGTTGGTTAGTTGGCATGGCAATAGTTGAGAGACAGTATATTTGCGGGATTTTCATTTTTGTAATATCCCCAAATCCTCCCTATGACGCATCACTCCGACCAACGCGCTTATTTTTTCAAGATCGACACGACGATTAAGAAAATCCGTAGCTCACTGCAAAAAATGCTCAATGAAAGTGGCATCGACCTCACCGTGGACCAATGGGTGCTGATCGACCACATTTCGCGCGACGAAGGCGTGAGCCAAAACCAACTGGCCGAGGTGACCTACAAAGATCCGCCCACGGTGACGCGTATTATCGACCTGTTGGAAAAGAAGGGCTACGTGGAGCGTCGCAACGCGCCCGGCGATCGCCGCAAATTCAATATTCACATGACCGAAAAGGGCTTAGAGATTCGCGATGAGGCATTTCCGGTCGTGGCCGAAATCCGGCGCAAAGGTTGGGGGCAGCTCAATGAAGCCGACTATCAGCAGTTTGTCCACATTATGGATTCTATTTATAACAATTTTAGCAAGCCCGAATGACCTTGCCCGCCTCGTGGCTACCCATCGCCTCCGATTCCGACTTTTCGCTGCACAACCTGCCCTTCGGGATATTTAGTCGAAAGGGCGTACCCCCACGCGTGGGCGTCGCGATCGGTGACCAAATCATCGACTTGGCGGCATTTGCTACCTTGGGTAGCGCGAATTTTCCGGTGATTCCAATCGCTGTTTTCCAGGAAAAAACGCTCAACGCACTCATGGCTTCGGGGCGTTCTGCCGCCCAAGCGCTCCGACGGTTTTTACAACAAGAACTCATGGCCTACGATTCTGCCCTGCACCGCGCCGCCAGCCAAGTACTGTTCCCGCAAGCCGACGCTACGATGCACCTGCCCGTAGCCATCGGCGATTACACTGATTTTTACTCCAGCCTGGAACATGCCACCAACGTCGGTAAGCTCTTCAGGCCGGATAATCCACTCTTGCCTAATTGGAAGCATCTGCCGGTAGCTTACCACGGCCGGGCGTCATCCATCGCGGTGTCAGGGACACCCGTACGGCGGCCGAGTGGGCAAGTTCTGCCCGCCGGAGCGACCGAACCCATCTTTTCGCTCAGTGAGGCGCTGGATTATGAGTTGGAACTAGGTTTCCTAATCGGAAAAAACTCCGAACTCGGTATCCCGGTTTCTACGGGCGAAGCGGAAGATTATATTTTTGGCTTTGTGCTGTTCAACGATTGGTCGGCGCGCGATATTCAGCGCTGGGAGTACCAGCCGTTGGGCCCTTTTTTAAGCAAAAACTTTGCATCCTCCATGTCAGCCTGGGTTGTGACGCTCGATGCGTTGGAATCCTTCCGGGTAGCCGGTCCGATGCAGGAACCCATCCCATTGTCCTATCTACGAACCGCCGGGGCCTTGAATTTTGATTTGAATCTGGAAGTGGCGATTAAGTCGAACGAGCTCACGGAAACCACCGTCTGCCACACTAATGTCCGGTATCTATACTGGAATATTCGTCAGCAACTGGCGCACCATACCGTATCGGGCTGCAACTTGCGCGTCGGCGATTTGCTGGCGACGGGTACCATCAGCGGGCCGGAGGGCAGTGGTTGCCTGCTGGAACTGACCGAGGGCGGTAAAAAACCGATTCGTTTGAAAGACGGTAGCGAGCGCACCTATTTGCAAGATGACGATGAGGTCGTTATGCGCGGCTACGCTGAGCGTGATGGCGTGCGGGTTGGGTTTGGGGAAGTTCGGGGGAAAATATTAAATCCAGAACGTGAAAGCTAGTACTCCATGAAAACCATAGATCCCACCATTCTCGGCTCCCGCGCATTTTATCAATACATGACTGCCGCCGTGGCCCCGCGCCCCATTGCGCTGGCTAGTACGATCAGTAAAGACGGCCAGGTGAACCTTAGCCCGTTCAGTTTCTTCAATTACGTAGGCATCGACCCGCCGATCGTGGTTTTTTCGCCCGGTCGGCGCGGGCGTGATGGTTCTTATAAGGATACGGCGCTGAATCTGATGGAAGTGCCCGAGGTAGTGGTCAACATGGTGACCTTCGATATGGTACAGCAGATGTCGCTGAGTAGCGCTGAGTACGGGCGGGGCGTGAATGAGTTTACGAAGGCGGGTTTTATCATGATGCCTTCTGAGCGCATCAAGCCACCGCGCGTGGCAGAATCTCCGGCGCAGTTCGAGTGCCGGGTGCTGGAAATAAAGGAAATCGGAACGATGGTGCTGGTGATTGCCGAGGTGGTACTGGCGCATTTTGCCGAGAACATCCTGGACGAAAACGGCCAAATAGACCAAATCCGCACCGACTGGGTGGCCCGCATGGGCGGCGACTGGTACGCGCGGGCCAGTGGCGAGGCAATTTTTGAGGTACCACGTCCGCAGCACGGTATTGGGGTAGATTCTTTGCCAGAAAGCGTTCGTAATTCTAAGGTCCTAACGGGTAATGATTTGGGGCTATTGGGTGGTTTGTCAGAATTCCCCACGGAGCAGGAAATTCGGGCCTTTGGGGCTACGGAGGTATTGCATACCTTGCGGGAAGAGGCCCGGCTGGGTTGTCAGTACTTACCCGACGTCTTGCACGATTACGCCCGCCGGTTGATCGCGCAACGGCAAGTGCCGCAGGCCTTGATGACAGTTTTATTGAACCAGTAAGAAAATGGCAATTCGTTTCCCGATAAGTAAAGCCTAAAAATCATTCATTCAAAAAACCGGTCTTTCTTCCAATTCTAGGGACTATTGATTTTGGGTAGTGTAATAGAATGTATGCTGCTTATCTATTCATTAATCAAGCATTTATAAAACGACGTATCGGGATTTTATCGCGAGTCCCGTAGGGGGGTACTGATAGCTTTGAATTGTAGAAATCCATAAAGTCAAGAGAACCCCATAAGATATTGGTATTCAGTAAATTATTCCAGCATACATTTCAGTACACTACCTGATTTTGTAATCCGTAATCCTGGCAAATGAGGCCTCATCATGGATGATATGGTAGTGAAACCTAGTTTGCCAGCCGAATTCAAATCCCATCCAGTTGGCGTGATTGGTTATTTCGTGCCAGAATACGTCGGCTATTAGCCTTTTCGGGGCTTAATCCATTTTATCGTATTCGATTTCCCAAAAAAAAACAGGCTCGGTCTTCGATACAGATTGTGACGAAATAGGCAGCATCCCAGCCCTAGTCCCATTGTTGCCAGCGGGATGAGGCGATACGATATTTGTTTTGGTACTTGTATGGCATCACAATACGGATTTGTTGGAATAAATTGCAGTAAGTTCCTACCAAAAGAATCTTTTCTAATTTACAAAAACATCGTTCTTCGCGTTGTTTCTAAATATTCAAAAACGAAACACCTTTATGAAATATCTCGGAATATTTATTACTGCCTTACTTCTAGTTAGCTGTGCCAAAAACAACAGCACGTCCATGAAAACTGAGAAGGGCTGGACGCCGATTTTCAACGGCAAAAACTTCGATGGCTGGAAGGTTACGAACGATAGTCCCGGCACGTTTACCATCGAGGACGGGACCATCAAAGTAGCCGGCGACCGGGCGCACCTCTTCTATGAAGGCCCGGTGGGTAATCATGATTTCAAGAATTTTGCGTTCAAAGCCGACGTCAAGACGATGCCTGGCGCCAACTCCGGCATATTTATCCATACGGCCTACCAACCCGACGATTGGCCCGCCAAAGGCTACGAAATTCAGGTGAATCAATCCCACACTGACTGGCGCAAAACGGGTAGCGTGTACGGCGAGCAAGACGTGAAGGAAGTGTACGTGAAAGACGGCGAATGGTACACTGAGGAAGTCGAAGTGCAGGGTAAGCGCGTAATCGTCAAGGTTAACGGTAAGGTTATCAATGATTACACGGAGCCCGCCGAGCCCAAAAGCGAAATGAAGCGGCTGAGCCACGGTACTGTCGCTTTGCAGGGCCACGATCCTAAAAGTGTAATTTATTACAAAAACGTGATGGTTAAGAAATTACCGAACTGAGCGGAGCAATGAAATATTGGTTTGTGAATCAACTGGAAGACCTATTTAAACAGCTTGCTGTTTGACCTGTCTGTTGTCTTTCGCAAACCAATTTCTGTATACAACCATGAAAAAATCACCATTTTTACTGGCGGCGCTGTTCGCCAATTTACTTTTTGTAGTTCCCGTTTTAGCCCAAACCGCCACTGTGGACAACAAAGAAATTCGCCGCATTGAAGTAACGGGCTTTTCCGAAATGGAAGTAATGCCCGACGAACTGTATTTTTCTATTTCGTTGCAGGAGTACTTTAAGGACGAGAAAAATCAAAAGGACAGAGTTCTTATCAGCACGCTCGAAAAGCAGCTTGTGCAGGCGATAGCTGCCGCCGGACTGCCTACAGAAAATCTTAGCGTGAGTGGGGTAGGAGGGTACCAACGCTACTGGGAAAAGGACAAAAAACCTTCCACATTCCTGGAAAGTAAGCAGTATGAACTTAAAGTGGAACGTGCCGACAAGCTCGACGGTATTCTGTCTAAGGTGGACAGCCGGGGTATTCAGTTCGCCAACATGAGTCGGGCCGATCATTCCCGTAAAGAGGAATTTAAGAATCAGGTGAAAGTCGAGGCGTTGAAAAACGCTAAGGAAAAAGCTGCCTTTTTGCTGAACGCCATTGGCGAAAAAACCGGACTCGTATTGGAAATTCGGGAACTGGAAGAAGGCGCTTCGTACCCGCAACCATTGTACAAATCCAACATGCGCATGGCATCGGCCGACGCCAGTGGCACACCCGACAGCGACCTCGACTACCAGAAAATCAAACTGAGCTACCGGATGCAGGCCGTTTTTGAAATAAAATAACCTCTTTTAAGCTACCATGAAACCCATTCAGCGCGTTCCAATTTTTTTATGGATCATTGCCGCGCTGAATGTGGTTTTGCACCTAGCTTTTTCCCAAAATCTGGAATACCACCGCGACGAACTCCTGTATTTTTCGCAGGGTTTGCACCCCGATTGGGGCTACGCTTCGGTACCGCCGCTGACGGGTTGGCTGGCCGGGCTGGTCGGGGCCACGCTGGGCTTTTCAGTTTGGGCGGTGAAGTTGCTTCCGGCCTTGTTCAGCGGCGTGATGGTGCTGCTTGTGGCAGCCATCAGTCGCGCGTTGGGGGGGCGCCACTACGCGCAGATTTTGGCGGGCATCGGCGTAGTTTTCTCGCCACTCATTCTGCGGGCGTTTTTTATGTTTCAGCCCGTATACCTGGACATATTCTTCTGGACGCTGCTTTTCTACTGGCTTGTCCGCTTCCTGAATAGCTCTTCGGATCCGTACCTCTACGCACTGGGCATCACGCTCGGGCTGGGCCTGCTCAATAAGTATCTCATCGCACTTTGGGCTATCAGCGCCCTGTTGGCTTCATTGGTTACCAGCGAGCGGAAAGTTTTTACCCATCGGGCGCTGTACCTGGCATTTGGAACAAGTCTAATCGTTTTTTTACCCAATATTTTGTGGCAAGTCCAGCACGACTTCCCGGTGGCACAGCATATGGTCGCGCTGAACGACAGCCAGTTGGTGCATGTTAGTCGGATTCAGTTTTTGGGGGATCAGTTGCTGACGGGTTACTCCGTACTTCTCCTACTTGGGCCGGGGCTTTACTTTCTGCTGCGCAGCCGATTGTATCGCAGTGTAGCCCTGACAGTGGTTTTCACGGTGGGACTTCTGTGTTTAATGCGAGGTAAAAGCTACTACACCGCTGGGGCATTTCCTGTACTGCTGGCCGCCGGGGCGGTGTTTTGGGAAAATGTTTTGGTAAGCGCTTTTGGTAAAATTCTTATTCCAGTTTTGATGCTATTGTGTGTTGTGCCGCTCTTGCCACTCGGCTTACCCATTTACAAAGTAGAGAGGCTGGTGGCTTATTTCGACAATCTCGACAAAAACCATGGCATCGACGTGGGGCGGCGCTTCGAAGACGGAACCATGCATTCCCTTCCGCAGGACTACGCCGATATGCTGGGGTGGGAAGAGCTCACGCGCATCGTGCAACGCGCTTACCAGCAGACCGGCGACAAAAAGAACGTCCTGATTTACTGCGAGAACTACGGACATGCGGGCGCCGTGGCCGTAATTGGCAAAAAATATAGACTGCTCGAACCAATGTGTTTCAGTGAGAGCTTCCTGTACTGGGCACCGGATTTGCTGGATCACGAAATCCGGGAGTTTATTTATGTAAACGATGAGTTGGGGGATGATGTGCAACAGGGATTTGCCAACATCCAGGAAATAGGTCGCATACAAAATATCAACGCCCGTGAATATGGTACTCGTGTGTACCTATGCCGCCAGCCCCGGGTAAACGTGCGTGCTTTCCTGAAAGAACGTATTGCAGAAGAAACGCCCTTCTGACAAAATGTGAGCGAAATAATTAGTCCGGGTGTAGACTTATAATATGATGAACGGTTTTTACAAGCGGGAATAGTTTTTGTACATTTGATAAAATCCAAATCCAAACTTCCCCAGAAATCATGAGCGTAAACGCCAAACACTTAGCCACTTTCGTTCTGGGCGCCGCCGCCGGAGCCAGCATGTACAAGTATCTGCAAACCGAGGAAGGCGAGAAGATGCTGGAAGATTTGAAATCCAAAGCTTCCAATCTTCGTGATGAAGCAGAAGGCGCGGTCGATAAAGTCCCCGATTACTTCGAGCAGCTCAAAACCAAAGGTACCGATGCGCTGAAAGAAAACTTCCCCGACGCCGAGCAGATGCTCCGCGATTTGATGGACAAGTTCACGGGAAAGAAGACGGAACCAACGGTGGAGCCGAACGCGTAATTTTTCTGGAAGTTACTTTTCTCCGCCAGTATCAACGCTGACAGCCAACCCCGTTGCGGTTACTCCGTTATGGGTTAAACGCTGTCAGCGTTATTTTCAGCTACTATGCAAATTCTAGCCATTGGCGACATCCACGGCCGCAACGACTGGAAAGCCGTGAAAGACCGCGAGGCCGACCGCATCATATTCATCGGCGACTATGTAGACCCGCACGCACCGATTCCTGACCTCGATGTTATCAGGAACCTGGAAGAGATAATTGATTTTAAGAAAAGTCAGCCTGATCGGGTAACGCTACTGCTCGGCAACCACGACGCGCAATACCTGCATTTTTCAAAATACCAGTGCGGTGGGCACCGCGCCGATTTGCAGGAAACATTCGGGGGGCTGTTTGGGCAAAATGCAGATCTTTTTCAAATCGCCTGGCAGCACGACCGTTATTTATTCACCCACGCCGGACTGTCAACAAGGTGGTACGCGCGGTTGCTTTCAATCAAAAAAGAATTCGAAGCTAATACGTCGGCCGATCTGCTCAATGCCGTTTACCACAGCGAAACGTATCGCGATATACTTTTCGAGGTGGGGCCTCAGCGCGGCGGCTGTTACGAATACGGCGGCCCGATCTGGGCCGACCGCATGGAAACCCGCTATGATTATATTCCCGGTTTACATCAGGTAGTGGGCCACAGCCGCGTTCCCGATTTCGAGCATCACGGCGACGAAAACGCGTCGATTACCTTCATCGATACCGGCGACACGCGCTTTCTCGTTTGGGAAAGCTAAATCAATATCCTATACTCGTATCGTCGCCGCGTGGATCGGAGGCCCCTTCTAACGTCCCGTCGGGACGGACGAGAATACAATCCATACGGCCAATCGTACCTTGCTGCTGTTCCAGAATATAGCCCCGCTTTTGGAGTTTGTCGATGATATTCTCGGTAAAAGCACCCGCTTCGAAGACAGTTTTATCGGGTAGCCATTGGTGGTGGAATTTTAGGGCGTTCACCGCTTGTTGCATCGTCATGCCATGTTCCAGCACGTTCAGGATGGTTTGGTACACCGATGTGATGATCGTTGAACCGCCAGGCGTTCCCACGACCATGTATAGGTCGCCCTGTTTTTCGACAATCGTTGGCGTCATCGACGATAGCATCCGCTTGCCGGGCGCAATTTCGTTGGCTTTGTTACCCGTCAGGCCAAACATGTTGGGGACCCCCGCCTTTACGCTAAAATCGTCCATCTCGTTGTTCATAAAGAAACCACCGCCTTTCACGATCACGCTACTACCGTAGCCCCCGTTAAGCGTGGTCGTTATTGCGACGGCGTTTCGGTCTTTGTCCACGACTGAAAAGTGTGTAGTTTCCAAACTCTCGTATCCCGGCAGATCGCCACCGCTCACATCCTGGCTGCTCGTGGCGTGTGCAAAGCTGAAATTCTGCCAACGTTTTTTCAAATAATCGCGGCTAATCAGTTCGTCGATGGGGATTTTTACAAAATCCGGATCGCCCAGAAACTTGGCGCGGTCGGCGTACACGCGCCGCTCAGCCTCGATCATGACCTGGGTCGTAGAGTCAGTATTCCAACCCCAGCGGCGGAGGGGATAGGGTTCGTTCAGACGCAGAAGTTGCATCAGTGCGATGCCTCCGCTCGAAGTGGGAGCCATCGTAATGATCTTATACTCTTTGTAATCACCGACGATCGGCTCGCGCCATTGGGAATGGTAGGCTTTGAGGTCCTTTTTGCTGATGATACCCCCGTTTTTCTTCATATCCTTGGCCAGGAGTCGGGCTACTTTTCCCCCGTAAAAGCCCGCCCGCCCCTTTTTTTGGATAGCCCGCAGTACTTTCTCCAAATCCGGCTGCCGTAGCGTGTCGCCCGCCTGCCAATCGCGCCCGTCGGCGCGCAAAAAGTAGGTAGTACCAGGATTGACGCCCTGCACACTGTTCTTGATATAGTTCAGTCCCCGCGCTTCGCGGTCGGTCTGAACAACGCCCTTTTCCGCCAGGTCGATGGCGGGTTGCAGCAGGTCAGTCCAGGGTAGCTTACCAAACCGAGCGTGCGCAACCGCCATGCCATCCACTGAGCCGGGGACGCCGCTGGCCAAGTGGCCTAGCGTACTGAGGCCGGGAATCACGTTTCCCTGCGCGTCGAGGTACATGTCTCTTCCGGCTTTCAGCGGCCCTTTCTCCCGGAAATCCAGCGTGTAGCTTTTGCCATCCGCCGCCCGAAATACCATAAAGCCCCCGCCGCCAATGTTGCCCGCCGAGGGGTGCACCACCGCTAGCGCAAATTTTACCGCGACCGCAGCATCGACGGCAGTACCGCCTTTTTTCA
>JBBSSJ010000137.1:0-12064 GCA_038242095.1 Cytophagales bacterium | reverse complement strand
GGCGGTGGATACCCGATTGGAAAGATCCCGGCATTGTCAACAACCACAGCACCGCCGACAGCCGGGGTACCCGCACCCGCCGCTGGCCCGTGGAGCAAATTCTGGCGAGGGGCTACGGTCTGGCCACGGTGTACTACGGCGATTTGCAACCCGACCGCCCCGATGCTTTTGAAGACGGCGTTCACCCTTTGTTTTACCAAAAAGGCCAAACCCGGTCCGCGCCCGACGAATGGGGCGCGATTGGTGCCTGGGCGTGGGGGCTTAGCCGCGCGATGGATTATTTGCAAACCGACCGGGATGTCGATGGCGAGCGAGTGGCCGTAATCGGCCATTCGCGGCTGGGCAAAGCCGCGCTTTGGGCCGGTGCCCAAGATCAGCGTTTCGCTCTGGTCATTTCCAACGATTCCGGCGAAGGCGGCGCGGCGATTACCCGCCGCCAGTACGGCGAGCAGATCGAACGCATCAATACCTCCTTTCCGCACTGGTTTTCCGATAATTATAAAAAATACAATGGCCGCGAGAATGACTTGCCCGTAGACTACCACGAGCTGATTGCCCTGATGGCACCACGGCCGGTCTACGTAGCTAGTGCCTCCGAAGACCAATGGGCCGATCCCAAGGGCGAGTATCTGAGCGCCTACCACGCCGGGCCCGCTTACGCGCTGTACCGCAAGCCGACCTTATCGACGGCCACGCCTCCGGATGTGGAAGTACCCGTTGGGCAAGAGACTTGGACAGGATACCACATGCGCAACGGCGAGCACGATATACTACTGTACGATTGGGAGCAGTTTATGAATTTTGCTGACTTTCATTTCGGTGCGAAGAGATGATTTCTTTACTTCCCCGTTTGCGTGGTGTAGGTGCTTTCAAAAATCTTGTCCGCGTTGGCTGCCTCGAAGCCGTCGCGGCGGTGTTGGCGCTGGATTTGGTCAGCGGGCAGGTTGGCAAACTCGGGCAACACGCGTCGCTCGGCGAACTCCACGTACGAACCCGAAATCATGTGCTTGTCGCCCCCGGCAAACTCCGCTTCGAGCATTTGTGCCACGGTGGAGCTTTGCAGCAAACCGCCGTCGGGGCTTTTTTTTACTTTGCCGCCGGAATCATTGAGTTTGAAGCCGTGCTTTTCAAGAAATTCATTAAACTCGGCCACGGTAGCGTAGCCTTCCGGCAAGTTATGGACGCTGATCGTGAAATGGTTGAGGTAGTAGCGGTTATAAATCACCCAGGCAGCGTATTCGCTCTCTTTCAATAGCGTCAAGTAGTCACTGAGCGAGGGCGTGCGCCAAAGCGGTTGGTGCAGGAATTCGTCTACGGCCGCGCCATTCTCCAGGTCCAGACTATCCACGGGGTCGCTTTTTACTTCATCCGTGTAGCTTTGGATGATGCGCTGCGCTTCCTGAGAAAGCTCTTTTACGCGCAATTCGCTCACGAAAATCCGGGGGTAGTGCGGCTCCGGCGGACTGAACCAGTAGGCATCCAGTTTCTTGCCTTCAAAGTGGTAATAATCGCGCTTCTGGTAATCATAATGCAGGAAGATTTTCTCAAAAGAAGCAATACCCAAATGCGGCACACCCAACGTGCGGAAGGCAATATGGTCGTTTTCGATGTCCTCCACGCTTTGAATTATATTTTCATTCACCATCGCGTCGAGGATGCCGTTCACATCAGGAACGCGTTCCCGGTAGCGGCGCATAAGGCCACCCATGACGGCGTCGAGGGGTTTTATATCAGGAGATTGGATTGCGTTCATGGAAATAACCGGTTGGGTTTATGCAAAAAGGAAGAAGTAAGATCGGAAATTTAATCTTGTAAAAAAAAGCTATATTTGAACAAACCGCCAGGATTTCCCAAATCTGGCTAAAACATCAGAAACATGATTGCCACCAAATCCGGCGTCCGCTCCAGAAAGCCCATCACGCCCATTCCCGACGAACTAATCTACGAAATCATCGACGGTAAACCTATCCATTACAGGGGTTACCGGGAAGTCTTGTCGGGTCAAAAAACTTTTACAGAAATTATGGGATCAAGCACACTACAAGGACATATCGTTGCTTATCTGATGTTTTTACTGGCTAGAACGATTGACGAAGAGCAATTTACTGTAATTACTAGCGAAGCAGGCATTCACCTGGACCACCGCAATAACCTGGCGGGCGATATACTGATTTTTGACAATGCGACTTTATCGGTTACCGATCTTGATCTGCATTTCGCTCAAGTACCTCCCAAGATCGCTATCGAGGTGGATATTTCTGCCGATCCCTACGATATGGCAACTGATGCATACATTTTCAAGAAAACGCAAAAACTATTTGATTTTGGCGTTGAAAAGGTGATTTGGATCACGACCGAAGCAAAGAAAGTAACGATAGCTATCCCAAACGAAGACTGGCAGACCAAGGATTGGAACAAAGACGTGGAGATCATGGAAGGGATCGTCTTCAATGTCAGCGCGTATCTGGCTAAGAAAGGATCTCCTTTCGCCTAAAAATATTCCCGTTGGGAAGTTGTTTCGTAGAAGAATTCAAAGTAGATGTTATTTGATGCACACGTAAAAATGTTCGATGTTGACGTTTCTGAACGACAACCGATTTTCTTGACAAACCTCGACGGTACCCGAGGTATTCAAGTCCAGGAATTCTTTTTCAGTTGCCAACGTAAACGAATTTTTGCGGGAGGTTTCTATCAGGCTGAAATCAGATCCCTTATCTTGGGCCTCATTTCCAGAATAGACAATGTGTGGACCGTCGGAACCTATACTTTTAAGGATGTGCACGTTCTCCTCGGCTTTTTTGATAAAATAATCACTGCACTCACTACAACTAGTACCAACGAGCTTCCAGTTTCCCAACATTCTGTTCAGCGTAGTTTCTTTGTCTAGTGAATTCTGACAATAATTCCAGGAGGCAATATCGAGATCGGGATCGAGCGGTACGTCCTTTTTGGTACAGGCAGCGGTCAAAAGCAAAAGTACGAAGAGTGATTTTCTCATGTCTTTGTTGTCTGGAAATCGTAAGAAGTGATACCTATTTGACGCGCTCAAAATAAAAGTCTGGCCCATCTACATAGCTATTTTTGAGAGCAAAGCTTCCTTTGCAGAACTCGACTATTCCATAAATATAGTGTGTATTGTAGGGTGGTTTTGTCTCGATCTTGTAAAATCCCTCATTGTAGGAAGCCATTAATTTGTACTCAGTAGTTACGGTGGGCATTCCCTTTTCTTGCTCCACAACTGACTTGCCGTCTTTCGCAAAAGACAAAGTGACTTCCTTATCTGCCGGACGAACGCCGGGATTTAAGCATTCGGCGCACCCCGTTGCTATGAGTTTCCAGTCGCCGACCAATTTCTTAGCAATGGTATTTTTACTGACTTTTTCACGACAGTTTTGCCAATCTGCCTGCGTAGCGGGTCCGACATCCTTATGGCAGGATGAAACTAGTATGGCCAAAACGATAAAGAGCTTCCTCATACTATATTGGGTTTTGATTTGTTGCTAAGACCCAATGTACTAATGAAAGGTTGGAGCGGGTAATTTATTTACTCTTTTTCTGCCAATCATTCGCTTCGTAACGACTTCACCGGATTTACTACTGCTGCCTTGACTGATTGATAGCTAACGGTCAGGAAGGCTACGAGCATGGCCGCGAGACCTGCGGCGGCAAAAATCCACCACGGCATGGCGATGTGGTAGGCGTAGCTTTGCAGCCAGCCGTCGAGGAAGTACCAGGCCAGGGGCGCCGCGATGAGCAGCGCCACCAGTACCAGTTTCAGGAAATCTTTGGATAACAAAGCCGTAATGCTGACGACGCTGGCACCCAAGACTTTGCGGACGCCAATTTCTTTGGTGCGCTGCTCGGCGGTAAAGGCTGCCAGGCCGAACAAGCCCAGACAGGCAATCAGGATCGCCGTAATCGAGAAGAACAGCACCAGCCGGGCCGTGCGTTGCTCGGAGGCGTAAAGTTTGGCCACCACGTCGTCCAGAAACTTAAAATCAAAAGCCGAGCCAGGCACGAGCTTTTTGAAATCACGCTCCAAAGTCGCCATATTGTCCGAGAGGTTTCCGCCATTGAATCGCACCAACAAATTACCCCTTCCTTCGCCACTATTGCTCACAAAAGCGTAAGCCCCAATGGGTTTGTGAAAGGTATCGAAGTGGAAATCCTGCATCACCCCTACGATGATCGCGCGGTCGCGGCCATACACGTTGTAAGCAATTTTGCCGATGGCTTCTTCGGGCGTCAGGCCAAGAAAATTAACGGCGATTTTGTTCAAAATGACCTGTACGGTCGTGTCTTTGTCCGATTTTCTTTCAGAAATTGTTGCACCCGCCAGGAGTTTGATACCCAGTGTTTCCAGAATCTCCGGCGTGGCGTGGTTGGTTTGCAGCGAGATGCCGTCGTCACTCGACCCGTCCTTGGACAGCGTTCGGCCGCTACCCCCCGCGCCGGGATAGGACTGCGCCCGCGCCGCGGCCGCCACAAAATTCAGCCCTTTGTAGTCGGCCAACAAACTATTGATTTGCTCGGTGTTTTCCGCGCCCTGCGTCGAGATCGCCACGACCTGACTGGCGTTATAACCCAGATCATTTTCCTGCACGAATTGCAATTGCCGGTAAAAAACGAAGGTGGCGATCATCAGTACGATGGAAGCCGTGAACTGCACCACCACTAGCCCCTTGCGAATCAAGGTGGTCGAAAGGCTGCTTCGCTCGCCGCGATTAAAAAGACTGAGCGGAGAAAACGACGACAGCATCAGCGCCGGATAGGAACCCGCCATTAAAGACAATACTACGATGGCTGTGCCGATGCTCGCCAACACCGGCACGCTGAACAAAGTCCCGAATGTAATTTCCTTTTCGGCAATGGAGTTGAACAACGGCAGTAACCCGAATAGCAGGGCGAAACCCACCAAAACCGCCGCCGTAACCATGATGAACGCCTCAACGTAAAACCGCATGACCAGCGTACCCTGCGTCGCGCCGACGACTTTGTTGATGCCTACTTCCTTGCGCCGCTTCTGCGATTGCGCCGTGGCGAGATTCATGTAGTTGATGCACGCAATGAGCAAGATACCAAGTGCAAGGAAGATCAGAATATTGACCTGCTGCATGTCGCCGATGCGGGTTGTACTGGAACTGGAGATGTTGGTCGAATGCAGGTGAACATCGGCCAAAGGTTGCAGCCAGAAGCGAAACCATTGGTTGTCTTTCTCGACGTTCTTGTCAAGTACCTGATTGATTTTGCCTTCTACCCTTTTCATCGAGGCATGCGGCGCGAGCAGGAAGTACGTTTCGTAGCTGGCGTTGCTCCAATTTTGCCCCTCGTTAGCCCACTTAACCGTCGAAAATGAACCGATCAGGTCGGGGTCGAGGGTGGAGTTTTTCGGGAAATCTTCGTACACTGCGCTAACCGTCACATCATAGTCGTGGTCCACGTTGAGAATTTTACCTACCGGGTCGGTGTCGCCGAAGTACTTGCGGGCAGTGCTCTGGCTGAGCATAATCTTGTTTGGGCCGTCGAGCGCGGTCTTGGGATTGCCGTACACCAGCGGCAGGTCGAAGATATCGAACAGGCCGGGGTCCGACCAATACACTTTACGCTCGGCGAACTTATCCTGACCGCTGCTCACGAAGCCTGTTTTGCCAAAATTATGGTACAGCAGGCGGGCGTAGGCTTTAATTTCGGGAATCTCCGCCTTCATGTCCGGCCCGATGTTGTTGGGCACCGCCGCCCATTCGTTGCTTTCGCCGTCGAAGGTGGCCGTCAGCCCAACGCGGTAAATATCCTCGGCGTTCTGATTGTATTTGTCAAACGATAATTCCTCTCGGGCGTACAGAAACAGATAGAGGAAAATGGCAACGCCAACCGCCAGACCCAGTAGGTTAAGCGTCGAGAAAAGCCCGTTTTTTAACAGATTACGCCAGGCGACTTTGAAATGATTGCGAAGCATTTTTTCTAGAAGGAGAATGGATGAAATGATAAGGGCGCTATTCAAAAAACCTATGCCCAAGAATCAACTCATTGATTATTAAGTTTTTACATAAGAATAAAACAAAAAACTGTCCGATTTCGGACAGTTGCGTTTCGAAATCGGACAGTTGGGCTTTATAGTTTAAGTAGTCCTTTGCACTACGATTGCGTTTTGTAGGATGTTTGAAAAGTTATCTTAGTAGTTTTTGGAAGAGGGGGAGGGAAAGTACGGAGAGTAAGCTGTAAATTAGCTGTATGATTTATCTCGACAATAATGCCACGACCCGCATCGACCCCAGAGTTCTGGAAGCTATGATGCCTTTCTTGACGGATAATTTTGCCAACGCCGCCAGTACACACCCATTCGGGGTTTCAGCCTACGATGCGGTGAAGATAGCTCGCCAAAATGTAGCTTCGCTGATGAACTGCGATGCTCATGAGTTAATTTTTACCTCCGGGGCAACCGAAGCCGTCAATCTGGCAATCAAAGGGGTAGCGGAAAACTACGTGGGGAGAGGCAAACATATTGTGACGGTTCAGACGGAGCACAAAGCCGTGCTCGACGTCTGCCAATACCTGGAAAGTCGGGGATTTGAGGTTACGTACCTGCCAGTCAATCCTGATGGACTATTGGACCTGGAAGTCGTAAAAAAAGCCATTCGTTCAGATACGATTTTGGTTTCCGTGATGCTCGTTAACAACGAGATTGGTGTCATTCAGCCGATCAAAGAAATCGCTGACTTTGCTCACGCGGCGGGCGCGCTTTTCATGACCGATGCCACGCAAGCGGTTGGCAAGATGCCCGTCAATGTGAATACACTGGATGTAGATTTGCTGGCTTTCTCGGCCCATAAATTTTACGGTCCCAAGGGCGTGGGCGGGCTGTACGTGCGGCAGCGGCGACCCAGGAAGGTGAAGTTGGAAGCACTGCTTCACGGCGGTGGTCACGAGCGCGGACTGCGTAGCGGAACACTCAACGTGCCGGGGATTGTAGGGCTAGGGAAAGCCGCCGAACTGGCTCAGCTGGAAATGTCTGATGAAGCAACGCGGATTGGTATTTTGCGCAACCAATTGGAAGCGTCCATACTGGCAATTAATGGCACGAAAGTAAACGGTAACCAGAAACACCGATTGCACAACGCTACCAATATCTGTTTTGAGAATTGCGATTCCGACGCGCTGATTATGGGGCTGAAAGACATTACCGTTTCCAACGGCTCGGCTTGTACCGCCGCCTCAGTATTCCCTTCGCACGTGTTATTGGCGTTGGGATTGAATGAGACGGAAGCGTTTTCTTGTTTGAGGTTTAGTTTGGGGCGGTTTACGAATGAGGGGGATGTAGAAGAGACTATTCGTGAGGTTAAACGGGTCGCGGAGGAAATGCGGGCTTTAGTTGTCTAAAATTTCCAGTAGTTATCGAATAATTTTATCTGGAAGTTCAATCGTGTCATCCTTCATTAAATCACGATAAGCTTTTAATAGCCCGTCTTCATCGCCATCATACTCATCAAGCACATACAGAGTTAATCTATATGACATTAGAAAATTTCGTGTTATAATCTTTCCGCTATTCCATATTGTAGTGCTAAGCACATCTTCTTCGGAAGTAAATTCTATTTTAGAGATCTTTTCTATAAATTCGATTGTTGATTTATTATATTTCTTATAGAAGAATACGAAAAGTTTTGACAAGAGTTTAAGACCTATCGGCCGGAATAGTAAATGTTTATTGTCCTTTCTGGCATCTTCGATTGTCAAAGTCTTTTCAATAAAAAAATTGCGATAATCTGAGACATCTGAAATCACTATATCCCAAAAGGTTTGTGATATAGAATAGAGATTTTTTACATTTACCTCATCCCATGTGTTTGTTTTTTTCTCCTTCCGATATAAACTTTTAAGTTGTTTTGTTGCAGTGTTAAGACCAAGTAAATTTGTAAAGTTTGTTTTGTCACTACTTTCTAACTTAGCTGTCTCGCTAAGTGAAATTATACTTCCATCCTTAAAGAATGGATAAGTCGCATATAACCGTCTTGTTACAATTGCTGCCAGATCTTCCTCATCAATTTTTATCGTATCTCCTTCTTCTACTTTCTTAGCATTCTTATTTATATCAGAGAATAGCTTCCGAGTTCTTTTCTTTCCCAATTCATCATCAATATGAGCCACAAAAATGATGGGGAATCTATCATCTTTTAGAACCCTCTCACTCTCGTGCTTTTCGAGTTCTTCTTCAAATGCAATTTGTATTCCAGCAACTCTATGTTGTCCATCTATAGCAAACATTTCTTCATCTCCAATAAACTCTAAGAGGCCAACTTCGGCGGTTTGTGAGTCACTACGAGAATTTATCTCCTGCACTTTCTTCTCGATGGAAAATTCGTGCCATTGCGGCATCCCACCAAATACGCCCACGATAATTGAGTTGAAGAATCTGCTATCTGTTGTGAGCAGATATTTAGCTATTTGTATTTTTCTTTCTTTTAACCCGCGTTGCAGTATATTATCTAAGTCTGAATTCTCTCTATACTTTTTATCGGTAGTTATTCTATCATGCACTTGATGTGCACTCATTACAGAGGAATAGATAACCCAATCACCCATCAAATATCTAAGGCACGGAAGAACTAACTTGTCTTTCATAATCGTATGAATTAATTTATCTGCCCGTGTTCCACGCACCTTGGGCTTTTTTTGTATCAGGCTCGAAGTCTCTTTTGCCAAATCTAGGAGAATAAAATTCGTGCAATACAACTTCTATCTTTTCCAAGTCCAAGTAATTGCCATTAAACAGCGCATATTTAATATACACATTTTCGTAGTATAGTTGAAGCATAGTGTGAATATTTTCACGTAGCTTTATTTTATTTATATTAAAATAATCCTTTAATCGATCTTTCAATGGCCTTGAAGAGCCATGCTCACCAGATATTCCAACATACATCATATGTTGAGGCATATCTTCAATTAGTAAGTTTGGTCTAACATACATTATATATATACCTATCTCATTACCTTTAATTATGTCCTCAAAATTTGGCATATCTGAGAACTTATGAGGCCCTTGCCAACTCAATTTGGGTACTTCGTTATACTTTTTTTCACACCAAGATGGATCAATTCTGATATCATGAGTAAATATTTTGTACCTATCCTTATATGGATAGCTATCATATCTGCTCATGTCTTTTCTCAAACTTGCATCGAGAAGGTCTAATGTTTTCTGTTTAATTACTGACATACAGCAGTTCAATATCAATTCTTATTATACCCTTCCAAAACCATCAACTCCCCCTTCCGATACTCTTTCAAATTACTAACCGCCTGCCATTTTCCGATTTTTTCCATGCTGCGGGCCAGCGTTAGGCCTTCCTTTTCACCGAAGCCCAGGAATCGCTTCATCAGGTTGGTATTGGTCTTATCCTTAATGTTGAGCAGAATTACGTTCTCGCACATACTGGAAAAATCGAAGCTGGGCTGATTGAATTCTTCAATCCCCTGGGACAATAGCACGATCATCACGCCCTTGGAGCGAATTAAGCGGAGCATATTTTCGAGCAGGCCCTGTGACTTTTTATCCTTGAAAATGGTGTGCGCCTCGTCGATGAGAAATACGTAACGGAGCGTTTGATACATGCGTCCATCGCTTCCTGGTTCGATGGGGGCATTCTCCATGTTCATGAAGGTATTGAAGATGTAGTTGATCGTCAGGAATGTGGCGGTGAAACGTACCGTGTTGTCCAGTTCTCCCGAGAGGCTCAGATAGAGGTTTCGGTTTAGGAAACTGTTGTCGAGATCTGAATTGGAATCGAAAAGCTCGTATTCGCTCAGTTTTTCAATTAGTTCAGTCAAGGTATCGGGCTTTCCTCCCGTGACCGCGAAAAGTTCTTCCTTAATATCGCGTAGCGAAGGATACTCTCCGCCTTTCTTAGCGTCAAAGGCATCACGGGTGGCGGTTTTGAGCCGTTGGGCTTGGGTACTTCCCATCTTAGGCGCATAACTCAACATAATGTCTACAAACTTGTTGATACCCATCAACTTGTTCTTCTCATTGACGTTGTCGATAATCGTCAGCGGATTCAGCGGAAATGGTACCTGTGGGGCATCGATGTACTGTGCCTTGGTGGCATCGAAGAATGGCTGATAGCCGGCAAGGTCTTCCTTTTTCAGCCCCTTAAAATCTAGGTAGATGAAGTTGAGCTGCCCGTTCGTTACATCCGAGATTTGTTTCAGAAGACTCAGGGCAAACTGAGTTTTGCCGCTACCTGATTCCCCAGCTACGGCAATATGAGCATTGTTATGGAGGTCGACATCGTTGAAGACGGCGATAATTGGCTCACCGTTCAAATCCTTACCCACACGGATAGGAAGCGGACCCGCAAATCCCGCTTTATTTTTGATGCGTTGTTTGCGGGTTTTGTCGTCTAAAATTATGGCCTCCGGCCCTACTTCCGCGTCTTCCAGGGCTTCGATGCCCTGATCTACATTTTCCAACAGAAACTCGACGCTGGTGTGGTTTGGATTCTGCTCAAAGAACTTAGCCATCAATTCCAGACCATGATCGAGGTGCATCTTGACGTAGCGCGGAATGTTGCCGTCGGTTTTGTGAACGCCATAATGCTGGCAAATTAAGGCAATGTAAAGATTCCGATAGCCACCCAACAGTACATCGTCCTTATATTCTTTGCCCCGGCTATCAGCATAGTCGGTTTTCAAATCCAGGCTCAGGCCTTTCGCCAGGGAGTAGGCAATCGCGATGCGAGCTACAACGTTTTCCTTTATATTGCTGCCAAATTTGTAGGTCAGCTGCTGGACACGCTCCCGGTTTTCTTCCGATGTTTTTACGTTGATGTTCATGACTGGTAGAGCTGGTCGTAGGTGTCAAATAATTGATCAACTGGTACCTCGACAAATTTGGACTGATCGGCGTGTACGTTTTGAATAAGGTAAGCCCCCGCTACGTTTTTCGACAAAAGTTCATATTCACGTCGGTTCAATTCCTTATTGATTAATGGGAAAATGATAACCTGATCGGCGATGGTTGGGTAGAAGTGCCGAATAATATTCTCGGCGTGCTGCTCGTCGAATTTTTGCATGGGTGAGTCTATGAATACGGGGAAGTCGATGCGCGACTCCTCAACTAAGCCGCGCAGCAAGGCCGTAGCGTACATTTGCTGCTCTCCTTTTGACAGACCCTCTTTGGCAATTCTGCCGCCCTTTTCATTGAGCAAGTGAATGTCTATCACCTGATCCACAATATCCACCTCGACAGCATGGATGAAGCCCTTCTTGTGCATAAGCGTGTTGAGACTGTCGAGGATAGCCGCTTCCAGTGATTGTTTTTTATCCTGCTGAAACTTAGCAATGAACTTCGTCAATGCGCTAATCAATCGAACCAACCGAGCATTCTTGTCTTTATTCCGCTTCGAGACCGTCAGCTTTTTGCCCAATTCTGTGTGTTGTTTCTGCTTGTTTTTCTGTTGCTCCTGCAATTGCCCTATTTCACGGATGGTAGCTTCCATATCGCTCTCCAGGCGGACGATTTCCCTTTCTAACTGCTCTTTCCGCACTCGGTCAGCCGCCAGCACCGGGTCCTCTTCGTTTGACTCGCCCGCTTTCAATCGTCGTCGAATCAACGACAAATCTTGCCGCGAGATGTTCAGGCCATTGATGACTTTACCGAATTCCCCCTTAAAGGTTTGTTTCATTTGGTTAGCAACCTGAACGACATCGTCTCGCTCGGCGTCGGAAAAATCATGCAGGGCTTTGAAATCCTCATCCGGTTCGGGCACATCAGTGAAAAAATGCCGCCGGATCAAATGTTTGAAAGTAGCCGTGTAAAACTCATGAATGTCGTTAGGAATTGATTTAGGAAAAGCACCTTGTGCTCGCAACAGATCAGTTAGTACCTTGTTAGAAGCTTCCTGAATTTCAGCTTGCTTGAATTGAGCGTTCTTATAAGTTGCTTCATCACTTATTTGCTTAATTATTTCTAATAACTTCCCACCGGCGATAGCAAATGGAATGAATTCATAGAAGTTTTTGAGGTCTTCTTGTAATACCTCAATTGTTGATATCAGTTCAGCTT
>JBBSSJ010000136.1:0-12190 GCA_038242095.1 Cytophagales bacterium | reverse complement strand
GGATTGAAACGATACCGGATCATGTCTGATCGGCTCAGAATACGTGACTTTGCAAAGTACGATGACACCTTAGAAGTATGCGCTGGCCTTTGGAACTTTTACGTAAAAAACTGATTTATAGTGTCGCAACAAGTCTAATAAATTGTTTGCCATTAGATATAACCCCAAATGCTAATCCTCTTTCAAACAAATATTGTCTTGTTTGATCAATTACATCCTTATTCCCTTCATATATAGATTTTAATTTGACTTCATTTCCCTTTGAAGGAAGCTTAAAAAGTTGGAAATTCTTTTTAGCTTCAACTACAAATTGGAATGTAGAGGTTTTTATTTCATAATCAAAAAAACCTACTCTGACCCAGCCCTCTCTTTCTATATCGAATTCGGTCCAATCCAGAACATCTATCAGTATCTTATCTAGAATTTTACTTCTCGTATCTGATTCTGACATGTCCATAGTTAGAAAATCCGAATATTCCTCCTCAAATCTAAGTAAAGAATTATATGATTTGTCATACTCTGTCATGTTTTTTTAATATAATTCGCTGAGATTTAAGAATTAACTATTTTGTAGTCAAATCTAATTATAATTTGACATTATTAAATCCTGATGCACATACTTTATCACCATTCTATCATAATTACCTCCAGCTTCCGAACTTCCCGCCCCAACCGTAATTCCGCCACTTCCCCGACTTTCTTGCCGGTAACGGCCACGGCGATGGGCGCCACGAAGGCAATTTTCTGTTTTTTAATGTCGGCTTCATCCACGCCAACGATCTGGAATTTTTGGATCTGGTTATTCCCCACGACTTTTAACGTCACGGTCGCCCCGAAGCGTACGGCATCCTGTTGGGCATCCTCCGGGGTGAGGACCGTGGCGGAGTTGATGCGCTCCTGTAATAGAATTTGCCGACCGTTAAGGACGGTCGTGGCGATGCGCTGCTCAGTTTCGTTTTCGAGGGATAGATTATCTTTTTCGGCTTGCAGTTCCTCCTGTTCCGCTAAGAGTTCAGTCAGGCCGTTGGGCGTTACGTAATTGGTGACTCCCGCCGGTAGCGCCGCGCGCGGCGGAATGATCGGAATCTCTTCCTGATCGCCTTCTTTTACAAATCCTCTGCTCATGGTAGGTTGGTTTTTGAGGGTCTATGTCAAGCGACGGTGAGTTAATAAGTTCATGCCAGCACCTTTACTGAATATTGTAATCGATTCATCGTGTGTATTTTATGAAATAAATGAAAATATAAGTATAGTTTTATCAACATAAAGTAGAAAGATAGCGTAAATCTGATGGTATTATTCCTTAGTTTTGTTTCCGAATGGTAAACATTTAATTAATTGATCACTAAAACAAAACCCTTTTACCAATGAAGAAAAATTACCAGAATTGGTTCAGGAACGTGGGATTGCTCGCGTTACTAGCTATCATGAATCTCGCGGCGTTTGCCCAGGACCGTCAGGTCACGGGTAACGTTAAGGATGGGAGCGGCGAGGGAATCCCCGGCGTGAACATCGTGCTGAAAGGTACCCTGACTGGTACTACGACTGACGCTCTGGGGGCTTACGCACTCAACGTCAATTCACCGAGTAGCGTGCTTACTTTTTCAGCGATCGGCTTTCAGGCTACCGAAGTAACGGTAGGTTCCAAGAGTGTCATCGACCTGACGATGGAAGACGACGTGAGCCAATTGTCCGAGGTAATCGTGACGGGCTACACCACTGACAACCGTCGTGAAACGGCGGGGGCTGTGGCTACCGTGAAAGCAAAAGACCTGACTCAGGTGCCTTCCGGCAACGTAGAGCAGCAGTTGGCCGGACGGATCGCCGGCGTGACGGTGATCACCAACGGACAGCCCGGCACCAATAGCCAAATCCGCGTACGTGGTTTTGGGGCTTTTGGAGGTAACGAACCCCTCTACGTGGTGGACGGCGTACCCGTGGGCGATACGCGCTTTCTGAATCCCGACGATATCGAGTCCACTACAGTGCTGAAAGACGCCGCCGCCGCCTCCATCTACGGAGCGCGCGCCGCCAACGGCGTGATTGTGTACACGACCAAGAAAGGTAGCAAAGGGGCCAAGAAATTGAGCGTCACCTACGACGGTCTTTTTGGTGCCACCGATCCCGGTACGCCCTTCAAGTCGCTCTCGCCGCAGGATTACGCCGATTGGACGTTCCGGGCCGCCCGCAACGACGCTTTTCAAAACAAAACCGAACCCAAGTACGACCATCCACAGTTCGGGCCTGGCCCCGAGCCTCAACTCCCCGATTACATTTTGGTCGGCGATAAAGCGGGCGTAATCGGGCAGGTAGATTTGGCCGCTGAAAAAGCCAAGTACAACGTCGATGCCCGTGCGGGCGGAATTTACCAAGTGGTAAAGGCCAATAAGGAAGGCACCAACTGGTACGATGCCATTACGCGTACAGCCCCGCTAATGCGCCACTCGCTGGGTTTCTCCGGTGGCGGTGAGAATAGCCGGTACTACTTGAACTTCAGCGCCCAAAATCAGGGTGGAATTCTAATCCACAACGATTTTAAGCGCTACACTTTCCGGGCCAACACCGAATTTAATGTTTTGAAGAACCTGCGGATCGGCGAGAATTTGCAGTTTACCTATTTGCAGGTTTTGGGCCAAAGCGGCGGCAACAACGGTGCTCAGGTAGCGTCCGGTGAGAACGATATCAATCACGCCTACCGGATGCCAACAATCATTCCGATTTACGATGAATTCGGTGGTTATGCCGGTACGGCGGCCAAAGGCTTCAACAATCCGCGTAACCCGGTGGCTCAGCGCGACGGTGCGGCCAATAACCGGGGCTTTGGCGGCAGCGGCTTTGGTAATATTTATGTCGAGTTCGATCCCATTCCAGGTTTGACCCTGCGCAGTTCGCTGGGCGGTTCGGCGGGAAGTAATTACAGCTGGGGCTACGGTCGCCGTCAGTACGAGAACTCCGAGAACAACTCGGCTTTCAGTTATAACGAGGGAGGTGGCTTCAACATGGCCTGGGTGCTTACCAACACGGCTAGCTACAAGCAGCGCTTCGGCAAGCACAATATGGATTTTCTGGTAGGTCAGGAGGCCCTGAATACGGGCAGCGGCCGGAGCATCAATGGCAACGGCCAGAACCCGTTCTCACAAGACCTGGATTACGTCAACCTGAATACAGTGAACGCCAGCGGTCGCACGGTAGGTAGTGGCTACGGCAAGGGCGTGAACTTTTACTCCTTGTTTGGTCGTGTTAACTACATTTACAACGACAAGTACATCGTAACGGGCGTACTACGCCGCGACGGATCGTCGCGCTTCGGCTCTAACAACCGATATGGCGTTTTCCCCGCCGGTTCAGTGGCTTGGCGCCTGTCTTCCGAAAATTTCATGAAGTCGATTTCCTGGATTACCGACTTGAAGATCAGGGGTGGCTACGGAGTTATGGGGAACTCCAACAACGTGGATCCTAACAACCAGTTTAGCCTCTACGGAGCTAGTGTAGGGAATTCTTCTTACGACATCAACGGTACCAACAGCAGTGTGCAGGAAGGTTTTTACCGAACGCGGATTGGTAATCCCAACGCCAAATGGGAGACCTCCGTCACTACCAATATTGGTCTCGACGGTACGCTGTTCAATGGCAGACTCGATGTGGTTCTCGATTTCTGGCAAAAAGATACCAGAGATCTGCTGTACCAAGTACCGGTACCGGCTACGCTTGGCTATTATGCCAATGCGCCTTCGGTCAATACGGCCAGCATGTCGAATAAAGGAATCGACCTCCAAATCATCACCAGAGGTCGCGTTAAAGGCGATTTGACCTACGAGCTGAACGTGACGGCCGGCTTGCTGCACAACGAGATCACCAAACTGGCGGGCGAGCAGAAATACCTGACTACGGTCAATCCTGATTTTCGGGGTATTCAACCTATTCGGAACCAATTGGGTCGTTCTATCTCCTCTTTTTATGGCTACGATGTGGTCGGTTTGTTCCAAACGCAGGATGAGATCGACAATGCCCCGACTCAGTCTGGAGTCACTACTACCAAAGCCGCCGCTGATATCAACGCCAATGATCCTAAGGCAAATGCTGTTGCTAAGGGAGTGGGTCGCTTTCGCTACCGCGATGTCAACAACGACGGGCAAATTACCTCCGATGACCGCACGTACCTGGGCAGTCCGGTACCGAAGTTTTCGGGTGGATTGGCCCTTACTTTGAAATACAAGAATTTCGATTTGAACGTCTACGCCAACGGGACGGCGGGCAACAAGATATTCAACCAATCGAAATGGTTCACCGACTTCTTCCCCTCTTTCCAGGGGTCGAGTAAGTCGGAGCGGATCAAGGACTCCTGGACGCCCGAGAACACGGGGGCTACTATTCCCATCTACGAATCAGCTTCCAATTTCAGCACCAATACCCAGTCTTCTTCTTATTACGTAGAGGATGGCTCGTACATCCGCATTCAAAACCTGTCGATTGGCTACACTTTACCCGCTAGCATCCTGTCGCGCATTGGCATGCAGCGGTTGCGGGTGTTTGCCTCGACCAACAATCTGTTAACGCTGACCAAGTACTCCGGTCTTGATCCCTCGGTAGGTGGCAACGCCGATACCAATTTTGGCATCGACGTGGGTAACTACCCCATCACGCGTAGCTGGAATCTGGGGGTAAACCTCGGATTTTGACCAATTTTCCTGGAATGCACCGTTTCAGAAATCAAAAACTTTAAATCCTAAATAATGAAAAATATAAGTTTAAAAAGCGCGGTCTTGATCGCTTCCGTTACGACGGGGCTGGCCTTTACCGCCGTTTCCTGTAAGGATTCCTTCCTTGAAGTACCCTACACGGGGCAACTCGGAGCAGCGGAGTTGACTTCCAAGCCTGGGATTGAAGGATCACTCATTGCGGCCTATTCGTTTCTGGGCGGTCGGGGCAATCGCATGTCGAGCGCCACCAACTGGGTGTGGGGCAGCATCCGGGGTGGTGAGGCTAACAAAGGAACTGACCCCGGTGATCTCAGTGACATCAACCCGATTCAGCGTTTCGAGTCCTTACCAACCCAGGGGGTAATTAACGATACCTGGATAGGAAATTACGAAGGCATAGCCCGCGCCAATAACGTGTTGAAGCTATTGGGGAAGGCCGATCCTGAGGTGACCGAGGCGGACAAAAAGCGGATTGCCGCTGAGGCGCGCTTTTTGCGTGCCCACTACTACTTCCAGTTGGCCCGTAATTTCGGCCAAACGCCCATCGTGACGGAGAATGACGATTACAGCACGGGTATCGAGACGATCAAAAACGACAAGCCGCTGTATCCCTTCATCGAGGAGGACATGAAGTTTGCCGTGGATAACCTGCCCGCCACGCAGGGGGCGGTGGGTCGGGCCAACAGTTGGGCCGCCAAGGCTTATCTGGCCAAGATCTACCTGCAACAGAAAAAATATGCCGAAGCTCTGCCCCTGTTTACGGAAGTAATCACCAGCGGTGTTACGACCAGCGGCAAGAAATACGGGCTGGTGCCGAAGTATGCCGATATTTATAAGGCTTCTAACGACAACAACCAGGAGTCCGTTTTCGCCATCCAGAACGCAGCCAACACGGGTTCGACCGCTAACGCCTTCCCGGAGTTTGACCTGAACTACCCCTACAACACGGGCGAGGCGGGACCCGGCAAGTGCTGCGGCTTTTTTCAACCCAGCTTCGAGCTGGTGAACTCATTCCGTACCGACGCTACGGGCCTTCCACTGCTGGACGGCTCTTACAACGATGCGGGCAAAGCTGTGAAGAATGACATGGGTCTGAAATCGGACCAGGCGTTCACCCCGGATGCCGGTAATCTCGATCCTCGGCTCGATCACTCGGTGGGCCGCCGGGGTATCATGTACCTCGACTGGCAGCCGCACCCCGGTGATGCCTGGATTCGTAACCAGGGCAATGGCGGTCCCTTTTCGCCCAAGAAGTACACCTACTATAAGTCGGATCGCGGTTCATTGCAGGATAATAGCTCCTGGACACCCGGCTACACGGCCCTTAACTACACGATTATCCGGTTTGCCGATGTGCTTTTGATGGCGGCTGAGGCGGAAATAGAAGCCGGTAGCCTGGAAAAAGCCCGCGAGTACACCAACCTGGTGCGCCGCCGCGCCGCCAACCCCGACGCTTTCGTGATGCAGGACGGCAAGCCGGCCGCCAAGTATGTAATCGCAGAATATCCGGCGAGCCAGTTTGCCACCAAGGACGCGGCCCGTATGGCCGTTCGCTTTGAGCGCAAGCTGGAACTCTCCGGCGAAGGCCACCGCTTTTACGACTTGGTGCGATATGGCACCGCCGAGAAAGTACTTAACGACTACCTGACTTACGATTCCAAGTTCCTGCCCACCACGCTGGGGGGATCGCGTTTCACAACGGGTAAAGATGAGTTGCTGCCCATCCCGCAGGGGCAAATCGACCTGTTGGGTGCGGAAGGTACCACTACTTTGAAGCAAAATCCGGGTTATAAGTAATAGCCGTTGGTTTTATTGCGTAATCAAAAAAAGCAGGCCATACGGCCTGCTTTTTTTGATTTGTCCGGTCGGATTACAGAAATGCCACTGCCCAGATTGCCGGACTTATTCATGAAACTGGCTGTGCTGATTCTGTCGTAGCTCGCTCGTAAAAGTCGTAACTCCAAGGTATATTGATTCTTCAACGTGAATCACCATGAAACGCTCCAGCTACCTTCTGAAAATTGACAATCCCTGCTCCGAAATCGGAGCTTCGATGTCGCCTACCGACTTAGGGCGCTTCTACGCTAATTGCGCTAAGAACGTCACCGACTTCACCAAGCTTTCGGACGATCAGGTGCTGGCTATTTTTAAAAAGTAACGAACAAGAATTACGGATTTACAGACGCACCAGGAAGACGAGGATCGACCGGGTAGGGGACAATCGAAGTAATCCGACATTCTTTCCGCAACGCGTGGAGCGGGTCGAGCAGCACGTTTCGGGAAGGAGAAAGCGCGATTACCGCCGAAGGCAGGCCCAAAGCCAAAGTTCCATGCTGTCGAAATTGCGCTTCGGCAAAAGGCGCTAGGCCTGGCGGGGTAACGTGTGGATCATTCCAACCATAAGGAAGCGTTTCAGAGTCTAGAAAAGTTATCGAGTCGTCAGGTACAGCTATTTTACACAAAATCAGTGGCGGCAAATCAGCAAGGGGAGTCCCTTCCAAATGCACCATGAATTCCAGGAGGCATAGTTCGGGCGTAGTGGCGGTATAAACCATCGGTCTGCCTTTGGCATTCCAGCGTCCGCCCCAGAGTTGTGCTCCAATTCCGTCCAGAATCGTGTCGCGGTGGCTGTCCGTCTGAATACGATACAACGTGACGGCCATCAACTAAACACTCCGTGTTCGATACGACCTAAAATATCTTCCACTAGTAAGACACCCGTGGGACTATCCATCAGGTCTAGGGGTTCACGGTCAGCCAGCAGACGCAGGGGGCGGCGAAGCCATCTGGTGAATTTGCCGGAATCCTGAAAGACGGCCTCACCGTGACCCGCCAGGCGGCCCAGCATCAGCAATCGCTCCGAAGTCGCAGCATCGAGACGCTCGGATTTGGCCCGACGGTGAAATGTGGACACCGACTGATTGAGCAGCCGCGCCATCTCCTTATCGGTTACGCCGAGTAAACTGGCGATGCGGTCGGCCTCACTGCTGACAAGTCCCCTCCTTGAGCATTCGATAAGGTGTAAGGGAGGAAGTTTGGGAGGAACTCCATAACCATGTGGCAACTCCCACCTCGAGTCAACCACATAAATGGCAGAGTGGGCGGCTTCACTGTTCGCTATTTCCTCGCTCCAACTATAAAAGAACATTGAAGGGTTGCGTTCATAGGAATCCTTACTACCCTTTTGGTCTATTGAGGATTCCTCGTTTTTGGAATTAGCCATTGTGCATTATTTTATCTATCAAAGAATCATTTGATAGCAATATAACGATCTTTTGACTCTTTTCGTTTTTCGATGATGATTTTCAGATAATCAAACGCTATTTCACTAGCAGAAGCTGGAAACTGTCCTACTTGCAAACTGAGATTCAACGCGCTACATTTATGCTTTGAGGCCATTCTGATGAAAAGCTATTTGATGAACCACAACACTATCATAATCCAAATCCATGAAAACACCTCTTCGTAAACTCCTCCTTTCGCTCACCCTCACAATACTCCTCTCCCAAACCATCCAAGCCCAGGGCACCCGCCTGCTCCGCCAACCGACGGTAAGTGCGAAATTCATCGTCTTCGTCTACGCCGACGACCTGTGGCTCGTGGATCGCGAGGGCGGTGATGCCCGCCGCCTGACGACCAACGTCGGCTCGGAATCCAATCCCCATTTCTCGCCCGACGGGCAGACGCTCGCCTTTTCGGCGGAGTACGGCGGCAATAATGATGTGTACGTGCTAAACCTCAGCGGTGGCGAACCGCGCCGCCTCACCTGGCATCCTGGTGAGGACGCCGTGCAAGGCTGGACGCCCGACGGCAAGTCTGTGCTTTTCCGCTCGGGACGGGAAGGGTACCCCACCGCTTTGACCAAATTCTGGACAGTGAACGCCACCGACGGCAGTTTTCCCGAAGCGCTCATAGTGCCGCAGGCCCACGCCGGGCAGATCTCGCCCGACGGCACGCAGGTCGCCTACCAAACCATCGCCTCCTGGGATTCGGAATGGCGCAACTACCGGGGCGGACAGGCACAGCCGATCTGGATTATGAACCTCAAAGATCACTCGCTCAAAATGACGCCACAGCCCAACCGCGAGCGGCATACCGATCCGGTTTGGTATAAAAACACGGTTTATTTTCTCTCCGAACGCGACTACGCCAACAACGTTTGGTCGTTCGATCCGGCGTCCAACGCCCTGAAACAGGTTACTTTCCACCGCGATTTCGACGTGAAAAGTCTCGATGCCGGCCCCGACCGCATTGTATACGAGCAGGGCGGCTACCTGCACCTGCTCGACCCGACGACCGGGCAGGCCCGGCAACTGGAAATCCGGGTGCAGGGCGATTTCAACTGGGCCATGCCGCGCTGGGAAGACGTGAAGCCCGCCGATCTGCAAAACGTCTCACTGTCGCCCACGGGCCAGCGTATGCTGTTCGAGTACCGGGGCGATATTTTTACCGCTCCCAAAGAAAACGGCACCTGGCGCAACCTCACCCAAACCCCCGGCGCGGCGGATCGCGCCCCCATCTGGTCGCCCGACGGACAGCGCGTTGCCTGGTTTTCCGACCGCAGCGGCGAGTATCAACTTATGCTCTCGGACCAGGAAGGCATGAAACCGCCCAAAGCCATCGCCCTGCCCGGTCCCACCTTCTTTTTCCGGCCCGACTGGTCGCCCGACGGCAAGCACATCGCCTACACCGATACCGATTACAACCTTTGGTACGTGAATCTTGAAACTGGCAAAACCAAGAAAGTCGATACCGAGCGCTACGCCCACCCCAACCGCTCGATGAACCCCAAGTGGTCGCCCGACGGGAAGTGGATCGCTTACGCCCGGCTGCTGGACAACCACCTGAAAGTTATCAAGGCCCACAACGTCGAGACGGGCGAAACGCTGCAACTCACCGACGGCATGTCCGACGCCATTGCGCCCATCTGGGACGAGAGCGGCAAGTACCTCTACTTCCTGGCAAGTACCGACTTTGGCCTCAACACCGCCTGGCTAGACATGACGTCCTACGAACACCCGATCACACGCGGACTGTACGCCATCGTACTTGTCAAGGGGGTACCCTCGCCCATGCTGCCCAAAAGCGACGAGGAAAAGCTGAAACCAGAGAAAAAAGACGACAAAAAAGACGATAAGAAGCAGAAAAAGGACGAGCCCGTTGCCAAGAAAGCGAAGCAAGTCAAGATCGACAAAGACGACATCGACCAGCGCATCGTATCGCTGGGCGTACCGCTGAAAAACTACGTAGAGTTGTTGCCAGGGCCGGAAGGGACCGTTTTTTACGTGGAAGATGTCTTGGGCGAACCCACGCAGAAACTGCACAAATTCAGTTTTGAAGACCAAAAGAGCAAAGAATTTCTAACCGGAATGCAGGAAGCGGCCGTGTCGCACGACCGCAAGCAATTGCTCTATAACGCTAAGAACACGTGGAGCATCGTCCCCACGGCGGGTGAAAAAGCCAAAGCCGGGGAGGGGAAAGTGGAATTGAGTTCCATCAAAATAAAGATCGACCCGCAACCTGAATACCAGCAGATTTTCCGCGAGGGCTGGCGCTACCAGCGCGATTTCCTGTACGTAGACAATACCCACGGCGCGCCCTGGGACTCGGTTTACCAATGGTACCAGCCCTGGGTAGCGCACGTCCGGCACCGCACCGACCTCAACTACATCGTGGACATCCTGGGCGGCGAGGTCGGCGTGGGCCACTCCTTCACCTCCGGCGGCGACCTGCCCAAGGTTGACAACGTTCCCATCGGCCTGCTCGGGGCCAACGTTGTTGTGGACGGAAACCGCTACCGCATCGTCAAAATATTCAGCGGCGAAAACTGGAATCCCGGTCTGAAATCGCCGCTGTCGGGGCCGGGTATCGATGTCCGCGAAGGAGACTATATCCTGGAAGTTAACGGTCGGCCCGTCACCACAGCGCAGAACTTTTTTAGCTACTTCGAGGGCGTGGCTGACCGCCAGATCAAGTTGCGCGTTAACCAAAAGGCTGATACCAGCGGCTCGCGGCTGGCGACGGTGGTGCCGATTGCCAACGATGCCCAACTCCGACTGCGCGGCTGGGTGGAAGGCAACCGCCGCAAAGTCGGTGAACTGTCGGGCGGCAAACTCGCCTACGTATGGCTGCCCAACACGGCTAACGGCGGCTACGAGTACTTCAACCGTTACTACTTCGCGCAGCAGGACAAAAAGGGTGCGATCATCGACGAGCGCAACAACGGTGGTGGCTCGGCAGCGGACTACATCGTGGACGTGCTGGGACGCAAACTGCAAGGCTACTTCAACAGCAACGCGGGCGACCACAAGCCCTTCACAACGCCCATCGCGGGACTATGGGGACCAAAAGTCATGATTATCAACGAGCGGGCGGGTTCTGGCGGGGACCTGATGCCCTACCTCTTCCGGCAGGCGAAAGTTGGGCCGCTGGTCGGCACCCGCACCTAGGGCGGCCTGGTGGGCACCTGGGACACGCCGCGCTTCATCGACGGCGGCCGTATGGTAGCGCCAAGAGGCGGCTTCTACGACCTTGACGGCAAGTGGGCCGTGGAAGGCGAAGGTATCGCTCCCGACATCGAGGTGATGCAGAACCCGGCCGACGTCATCGCGGGCCGCGACCCGCAACTCATCAAAGCGGTGGAGGAAGCCATGCGGTTGCTGAAAACGCAGGAAGTGATCTTGAAGCCGGAACCGGCGGTACCGAATAAGTACCGGCGACCGGAAGGGCGGAAGTGAAGGGGTGGAAGTAATCATGAGAACGTAAATTTTTTAATTACAATTTCGCATTTCATCACCATAAATGCTCTTTTCCAAAGAATAATACAGTTAATTAAAAGAATTAAAACAGTTGAAAAAAAAGAGATACGGATGTAGACTACTCATCGTCAAAGAATATCTCAAAACCTTTTGGTATTGCAACGCCTTTATGAGCGCTAATAGTATAATAATAGAATGTATAAATTGTAAAACATAATGTATAAAGTAGTGGCGTAATAGCCATGTATCTATAAATACCATCAAACATATACCAAGTAATAACAATAACAATTAGTGTAGTTACAAAGATACCAATTAGATCAGTAAGTTTTTCTTTTTTCATCTTCCTATGTAATACATAGTTAGATTTTGTTTTGTTAATCGCTGGATCTTTATTAAAAATAGTGCTGACATCAGAAGGGTCAGCATTATACATTATCAACGGCTCACTATCTTTGAATGTTCCAATCAGCTTGATATCAGATGATTTCCTGCCCGTATGTACTACTTTAATTATCCCTCCCTGATTTTTATTTAGGTAATCAAAAGATAACCAAGGATCATTTGGGATAAAATCTCTTTCTATAATTCTGATGTTATTTGTGTAGTGGCTTTGAAAAATAACCTCAGTTTCTAGAATTTTATATGAATGGTTGTAATAACAGTTTAAATGCAACCTTAATTTGTCTAGTTCCGCCTGGTCATTTCTGTTGAGTGTTGCATTTCCGTTAT
>JBBSSJ010000135.1:0-12221 GCA_038242095.1 Cytophagales bacterium | reverse complement strand
GCATCGACGGCATTACCGCCTTTTTTCAAAATATCGGTTCCTACCTGCGAGGCATCAGGGTGCGCCGAAGCTACCATGCCGTTTTGGCCCATCACGCCCTGCCGGTCGCTGAAAAAGGGCTTTTGATTAGGGTCATCGGTAAGAAACTGATAGAAGCCCTTCGATTCTTTGACCGGTGTTTGGGCGAGGAGGGCGCCATTCAGGCTAAGAAAAATCAGAGAAAGCAGGTAGCGTTTACGTAGTTTCATTTTAGGGAAAATTGAAATTTCGGTCAATTTAAGAAAGAATGCTGAAAGTAGTGAGATACCACTTTTTCCAAAAAAAAGTACCTCCGATGTAAGGTACATCGGAGGTTTTGCGGGGTCTAAAACTAAACTCGAAAATTAAACTAACGCTTAACTATTTGGCTTTCAACTGGTACAATTTGCCATCGCTGTAATTGACAATGTATAATTCATTCTGCTCATCGACGCCGAAGGTCGATATCGAACCAACACGCTCGACCAGGAGAGCATTTTTCGCGGGACCATTATCGGGTATTTCAAGAGCCCATACGCGACCGCTTACGTAGTCGCCATAAACGTACTTACCTACCAAACCCGGCAGTTTTTTACCCCGGTAGACGTAGCCGCCCGTGATCGAGATGTTATTCTCGGTGTGGGGATACTGCAACACGGGATCGATGAGGCCTGGTTGCTGGCAGTTGTTTTTCGGGTTGTAGCATTTATCCGCTTCCTTAAGCCGCCAGCCGTAATTGCCGCCGCTCACGATAATATCAATTTCTTCAATGGCGTTCTGACCCACATCGCCCACCCATAATTTTTTGGTAGCCGGATCGAAGCTCATACGCCAGGGATTGCGCATACCATAGGCGTAAATCTCTTTTAGGTCGTCGTTCTGATGATTTACGAAGGGGTTGGTAGAAGGAATACCGTAGTTTTTGCCATCCACATTTGAGTTCACATCAATGCGAAGGATTTTACCAAGAAAACTGGTTTTATCCTGCGCATTATTCTTGGGGTCGCCGCCGCTGCCGCCGTCGCCCGTGCCAATATAAAGAAAACCATCAGGCCCAAAGTGCATTGTGCCTCCGTTATGATTGGCGTAGGGCTGATCGTAGGTTAGCAAAATCTTCTCGCTTTGGGGGTCAGCCACGCCGTTTGCCGGATCATTTACTTTGTAGCGGGCAATAACCGATTGACGGGGATTGTCGCGGGTATAGTTGACGAAGAAAAGCCCGTTGGTTTTAAAGTCAGGATGAAAGGCCAGCCCCAGTAAGCCCATTTCTCCCCCGCTCTTAACTTTACCGGTGATGTCTAAAAATAACGCCGCCGATTTGGCGTCGGTGGTGGCGTCGAATGACCGAATGATTCCCGCCTGCTCCACCACAAAAAGGCGATTGCTGCCATCGGCCGCATTAACCAGTTCGACGGGATCGTTGAATTTAAGATTGGGAAAAGCTGGTGCTGACACGTATCCAATCGCGCCGGGCGGTACGACCGGCGGAGTAGTGGTGTTGCCACTGTTGTTGGTGCAGGCCAACGCGACGAGCGATAATGCCCAAAGGTTTTTAATGGAAAATTTCATGTCGAATGATTCTTTATTTTTTAGGTCTAAAAATTTCTTTCAAAACGAAGGAAAAGGAATTATGTTTTTGTTGAAAAGACCGTGCCCCCTTTCTATTTGCTTTACATGTCAAAGCCCCTGGTATCGTACGACACCGGGGGCTCTGACTTTCGGGATTCAGGAATAGATAAGGTTATTTGCCCCCACGTGGCCGTCCGCCCGAAGCGGGAGCAGGAGCGGGTGCTGCTTGACCGCCTGCGTCACCGCCTCCATCGCCGCCTTTGACGTCGTCGTTGTTGATGCTACGGCGCCGGCGGCGCGGCTGATCGTCAAAATTCATCTTACCAAGCTTGTAAGAAAAGTTAACTCGAACGCCCCGGTTGTAAAGGAAGTTGGTGTTGGTTTGCGTGAAGGTCGGCGTATTCAGCACCGTCTCCTGGCGGAATTTGCTTTGCAGAAAATTCTCCATACCCAGGCCAACGCTGCCGCGCTTGTTGCTGAAATCTTTCTTGACGCCCAGACTGTAATACTGGAAGCCGGTTTGGTTGCCTTGCAGCTGCACATCACGGCCCCGCATGAAACCAAAGCCTTGCAAGCCCCAGCCGCTCTTAAAGGTCAGGTTGGTAAAAATTCGTCCCGATACCACGATGCCCGAATTGCTGGTGCCCAACGCGGCGTTGCCCGAATTGTTGGATAGATAGGCATAATAGCCGTCGAAGCCACCGCCTAACTGCCAAATGGAGAACAGCGTGACATTACCAAACAGGTTGGCGCCATAGTTCTGCTTCTGTCCGATGTTACCAAAGCTCGTCGTGATTACGCCCCGCTCGTTGGTCGTGCGGATACTCTCGATTGAATTATTGGTATTGCGGCCAAAAACCGAAAGACTGATGTATAATGATTTTTTGAACCAACTCGTGCTCACTTCGTACTGATCCGTCAGCTCAGGCGACAGATTCGGATTACCCACCGTGATGTTCTGTGGGTTAGAGGCGTTGATGTTAGGGTTTAGCACCTCGATACCGGGCCGCTGGAGACGGCGGTTGTAGGAGGCTTTGACGGTACGGCCGCCTTTGAAAGTCTTGGATACGTTGATACTTGGCACCAGGTTGCCATAGTTAGGGATAGCGAGCGCTACTTCTCCCTGTGTAGCGTCGATGGTCGTATATTCGTAGCGGCTTCCCAGCTTAAAGGTGTACTTATTTTTGGTAGAATAGGTATAGGAGAAATATCCGGCCGCTACATTTTGCCCATAATCGAGACTGCTCTGCTGACGAGGCTCCGAAACGTTACTGTAATAAGAGTAGTCGCTGTTTACTTGCCGGAAAATGCCTTTACCGCCAAATTCCAAAATCTGATTTTTCTTGATCGGCTCCACGTAGTCGAGCTGGAACGTGCTCTCCTGATTGTAACTGGCGTTGCGGTTGCCTTCCGTTCCCAGCAGCTTGCCCGGAATGGAAGTGTCGAACAGATCAGCGTCAAAATTATTGGTGCGGTTGTTTCGGCTGAATTGCGTCAGGATGCTCATTTCATGCTGTGGTTTCTTAAACTGCTTGGTGTAATCGACGTTTACGTCCACCGTTCCTGACAGGTCTTTCACGTCTACATCGCGATAAGAAGAGCGGGCAGGCGTGTCGCCATACGTGCTGCGGGTCGTAATCCCCTGCGAATTTACGTTGTTACGGGTACCATAGCGGACACTTGCCGTCACAAACGATTTTTCGCTGATATCATAGTCCCAGCCCAGGCTATACGAGCCAAACGAGCGGTTATTTTGCGAGTTGGTAAGTTGGGTTACCGAGAAAGGAATTCCGTTTCTCATGCCTTCCTGTAAATTCTGACCTTTACCAGGCGTGTTGTAACCTATCCGGCCCCAGCCTCCCAGGTTGAAGCCCATCTTGCCGGTGCGGTAGCTACCCCGCACACCCAGGTTAGAACCCCGGTTACCGATGCCCGTGTCGAGGCCTAGTGTCGCGCCCTGCAGGTTGTTTTTCTTCGTAATAATGTTGATAATCCCCGCGGTGCCTTCAGCGTCGTACTTGGCCGAGGGTGAGGTGATCACTTCCACCGACTTAATCATATCGGCGGGAATCTGCTTCAAAGCATCGGCTACGCTGTTTGCCAGGATTGTGGAAGGCTTATTGTTGATCAAAACCTTCACGTTGGAACTGCCGCGCAACGACACGTTACCGTCTAGATCCACACTCAGCATTGGTACTTTTCGCATCACCTCCGTGGCGTCACCGCCTTTGCTGGCAATGTCTTTCTCGGCGTTATAAACTAGCCGGTCCACCCGCTCCTCGATGAGCTGCGTTTGGCCCGTGACGGTCACAGCGTTGAGCTGGATCACATCGGGCACCAAATCAATGTTGTCCAAATCGAGGCTGGTCCGGCCGTCTATTTTGATTTTTTCCATTTGCTTACCCTTGTAGCCAATGAAAGAAAACAGCAACTTGTAGTTGCCGTCGGCAATATTTTTCATCGAAAATTTTCCCTTTTCGTCGGTAGTGGTGCCGTCTACAGGGCGGTTGCTCTTCACTTCGATTAGCGAAATGGAGGCAAACTGTACGGGTTGTTTGGAAATGGAATCGACTATGGTGCCGCTGATTTTGCCGTCGCCGCTCCGACTGGCGTCGAATGTGCCGGGAATAACGGTGGGTTCCTGAGCAGGCTGTTGGGGTCGTCCGTTGCCCGTCGGGGCCTGGGCCGAGGCCGCCGTAGCGAAGCCCAGCGCGACGAGAAATAGTAGGGGGCATTTTTTTTTCATGGTAAAACTTCGGAATAAATTGAAAAGCAGGATTATTACTTAGTGATGGTTCGACAAGCGGGTCAAAAAAAAGATGCCCACCGAAAAATACAATTCGCCGACCTGGCGTAGCGTGGTTGACTTTACTACCACAAAACAAGCACCTTTGTTGCCGCTCACCGCGCTAAAATAGATGGATGGTACTTTTACATAGATGAAATACCATATTGAGTCGATGTAGGACCACGACCTAAGCTGAAATCTTAAAACCAAAAATCCATCGATTGAAAGCCCGAATTGGTCGAGGTTATGATCCAGTCGGTCGATTGTGACGAGATTCTTTGAATAGTACCAGTTACTTTTGAATAGTACCAGTTACTCTTGTTGTATGGTATGGACGGTGGGCAAGTTTTGCCGCACCTGCTTGTCCCGGATTTTGCATTATCGTACTTTGCCCTATGGAATCATCGAGTTCGCGTCGTTATATGCCCTGGCTGGTCCACGTCCTGGTTTGGACGCTGTTAGGGTCGATTCTGCTGCTTTGGCAACCGTTGACCTGGCAGATCGTCATTCCAAGCCAATTTTGGATTAAACAAGGCGCGCTGTTTATGCTGCTGCTGGGGATTTTTTATATCAATACCCTGGTGCTGGTTCCCCGACTTTTGTTTTTGAACCGTTATGGCCTTTTCATCTTTCTGAACGTAGCCGCGATTTTGCTGGTGGCGTATTTGGTGCAACGGGTGGAGGTTTGGGTCAATTTGCGCGAGAGCATGGAAGCCGCTTTCAAGGCAGTGCGTAATTTGGGTGTCATGCGTCGGGAGGATTCCCTGGATTATTTCGCCTTGCTGACCGCGCTGATGGCCATTGGCATCAGTACCAGCGTGGCCGCCGTGCAGAAATGGCAGCACGACACGATGCTTCGCCAGAAATTGGAACGCGCCAAAATCGACTCTGAACTCTCATTTTTGAAAGCGCAGATCAACCCGCATTTTTTCTTCAATACGCTCAACAATATCTACGCCCTCACGGTCATCGACGTAGAAGCGGCCCGCGAGGCCTTGCATAAGCTGTCGCGCATGATGCGTTACGTGCTCTACGAATCGCAGCGGGGTACCGTACAGCTGAGTCAGGAAATTGCCTTTGCCGAGGATTATATCAAGCTCATGCAGCTCCGCCTCACCGATAAAGTGACGGTAAAACTCACGCCACCGCACGCGATGACTGACGTGCCCATCGCGCCGATGTTGTTTTTACCTTTCATCGAAAACGCCTTCAAACATGGTATAAGCGCTACCCAACCCAGCCGCATTGAAATCGCCATTCGGCAGCAGGGCTTGAAGATTCACGTCGAGGTACGCAACACGCTTTTTGACGGCAAGCATTCGACCAATCTCGAAGAAAGCAATGGCATCGGGCTGGTCAACACGCGCCGGCGGCTGGATCTGCTCTATCCCGGGCGCTACGAACTGGATGTCAATGAGGACCACGCCGAAAAAGAGTACAAAGTCCACCTCGAACTCGACCCCGCATGAACGCCCTGAATTGCATCGCCGTCGACGACGAGCCTCTGGCCCTGGGGCTAGTGTGTAATTTTATCGAAAAAACGCCTTTCCTCAACCTGACCGGCCGCTACACCAGCGCCGTAGAAGCCTTGCAGGGATTGCAGGAACACGAAGTAGAAGTTCTGTTTCTCGATATTCAGATGCCCGACCTGACCGGTATCGAACTGGCGCGGTTGCTCGACAAAGCAGCGGGGACAGGTTTCGGTGGGTGCTCGGCCGCACTACGCATCGTTTTTACGACGGCCTTCAATCAGTTTGCGCTAGAAGGATTTCGGGTCGATGCGCTGGATTATTTGCTCAAACCCTTTAACTACGAAGAGTTTTTGCGCGCTGCTACCAAAGCTAAAACGTACTTTGACCTCGTCAGAAAAGCCGGAAACGGACCCACTGAAACGGGACCGCCGCCCTTGGCCGAGGGCTACCTTTTCCTCAAAGTCGAGTACCAACTTGTCCGCGTGGCGTACCATGATATTCTCTATATCGAAGGCTTGAAGGACTACGTAAAAGTTCATTTACTGGGCGAAAGTAAGCCGTTGTTGTCGCTGACGAGCCTGAAAAATTTGGAGGAAAAATTGCCCGCGCAACGATTCATGCGCATCCACCGTTCCTACATCGTCAGCCTGGACAAGATCGAAGCCATCACCAAAGCCAGCATCCAAATTGGCCCCGACACCATTCCCGTGAGTGAGCAATATAAGGAAGCTTTTGGGGAGTACATTAGTCGGTGGACGTAGTTTATTTCATTTAAGCATTGCCTCATGCCTGCCGGAATAGAAAAATTTGTAAAGTCGATCGAGGAAAGCCTCACCGCCAATACCTTCGTTAAACTTAATTTGGGTGACTATCGCGGCCCGGAAGTTGAGCTTAAAAAGCTGTACGTCAAAAAAATAACTGTTAAGCGACAAGAGAAAATTTCTTTTTCGTATCGCTATAAAACGAAAGATATCACCAAGAACTTCTCGCCCGTAGAAGCGTTGGCTGAACTGGAAGTTTTATTGGGAGATAATGCTTTCCGTTCGGCGCATCTGTTTACTACGGAGGCGGATACCCAACTGCAATTTATCAAAGGAAGTTTTACCGTAAAGACCGAAAAGCCTTCCACTACCGAATTACCCTCCCTCGCGCATGACAAAGCCAAAAACCGAAAAATAACCGCCGAAGGTAAACCCTACTTGCATCAATTGGGTATTACCGACGCCCAGGGAGACGTATACAAAAACGCGCAGGACAAGTATCGGCAAATTAATCACTACATCGAGATTCTGAGTTCGCTGCTGCATAACTTGCCCGAGCGAACCAGTACCAATATTGTGGACATGGGTGCCGGGAAGGGCTATTTGACTTTTGCGCTCTACGATTACCTCAATAACGTCATCGGCAAGCCCGCTCAGGTCACGGGGGTGGAATTCAGGAAAGATTTGGTCGAGCTGTGCAACCAAATCGCCCGCGATGCAAGGTTTGAAGGGTTGTCCTTCATTGAGGGCACGATCGAAAACTACCAGCCTGAGGGCGAGCTCAACGCCCTGATCGCGCTACACGCTTGCGACACCGCCACCGACGAAGCCATTTTTAAAGGTATCACTCACAATGCCGATTTGATTGTCGTCGCGCCCTGCTGCCACAAACAAATCCGCCGCGAAATCGAGAAAAACAAAGCCGCCAACGCGCTGGACTTCCTGACCCGGCACGGCATTTTTCTCGAACGTCAGGCCGAAATGGTCACCGATGGGCTCCGCTCGCTCATCCTGGAATCGCACGGCTACGCTACCAAAGTATTCGAGTTCATCTCCGACGCCCACACCCCCAAAAATGTGCTAATCGTCGGCGAAAAGCGCAAGCACGGCGCGGTCGACAAAGAAGCTACGCTGGCAAAGATTCAGGAAGCTAAAAGTTACTTTGGAATTGGGACCCATCACCTGGAAGCGTTACTGGAGGAGTATCGACCTGAGTAGATTGCAATCTCGGGACAATTGTCCTATATTTGAAGTCAAATGTCCCGAGCGTAAAAATTATGGTTTCGACAAATTCAACCATCCGGGCGAAGCTCGACAAGGAAATCACGTCCTTCTTGAAAAATTCCCGTATAACAAGTTCTTCTTCCGAGCGTAAAAAGGACATTGGTTACGACGAGTTTTTAGCCGATAAAATGCTGATTATTGCCGCCATCAGGGCAGGAATCCCTTACTCGCTCTTTGAGTTGATACAAAATCAAACGCCACTTTCTGATAACGATTGGGCTGATTTTCTGGGTATTTCGACGAAATCGCTACACCGATACAAGACCTCGGACCAGCACCATTTCAAAGCGATCCATTCCGAAAAAATAATTGAAATAGCCGAAGTCACAAAGGTAGGGTTGGACGTCTTTGGCAACATGGACAAATTGAAACTTTGGCTCGATACCCCCAATTTTGCGTTGGGAAAGCTAAAACCAATTGAACTGCTCAAAGATTCCTACGGCAAAGAGCTTGTACTGAGTGAATTGACCAGGATTAATTACGGTATACTCGTATAACGTGGAGATCTACCGACTTTCGAGAGAAAAGTTTGCTAACCCACTTTCTGGAAAAGGTGCGGCTTTAAAAGGAGCAAGATGGAACTCGATCGGAGTCGAAATTATCTACACGGCAAACAACCGATCGCTCGCTATGGCCGAAGTCGCGGTTCACTTTACGCTAGCCACATTGCCCGACGACTACGTGATGATCACTATTTTTGTCCCTGATGACCTGGCAAGCAGAGCGGTTCCAGAATCTGATTTGCCAATCAATTGGAAAGACTTCCCGCATCCTGTTTCAACTCAAAAATTTGGCGATGAATTCGTCATGGAAAATAAATACTGCCTGCTCAGAATACCTTCCGTGGTGACTAAGGGAGATTTTAATTTCCTGATCAATCCCAATCACAAAGGCTTCGACAGAATCAAGATCATCGAGATTGAGAAATTTCCTTTTGATACCAGAATTTTTCGGTAAAAGGGTGGGCCAGTTCCCAATCATCGTGCAAATTGAAAGTCAAAGTTTCAATTTGCAGGAAAAGCACCCTAAAATCGTGTAATTTGAAAGTTGAAGTTTCAGATTGCAGAGGAAGCACTCCAAAAACGTGTAATCTGAAATTCTGACCCTGTCACCATGAGCGGAGTCGAAGGACTCCATACCCTTCGGATTTTAAGTTAATTCTTATCTTTAAAATCGGAATATCTCTACCACCACTGTACCCTTGAACGAACTCGCCTTATTAGCTGAAAAGCTTCTCAACTATACTCCAAATAACGATCTGGCTGGAATAGTCACTGGCGGAATCATTGGTAATCGAGCGGATGCCCTGCGTGGCATAGTGAGCCAAAAATTCTGGAAGTCTAGCAAGCAGTGGTACCAGAAAAAGATAGCCGATCTGGATGCTCCCGTCAACGCCACGCTGCAACGCGCCATCCGACGTTCTTACCTAAAATCCTTAGTGCAAACCTGCGATCAAAGCATCGCTTTCATCCAAAACTATGAGCGAGATGAAGCTTACCTGACCTCGCAGCGCACTAAACTCCAAGCGCTATATCATAAGCTTCAACGCGCGCTTCCTTCACTAAGTAGTTTTCCGTTGAGTGACGCGGGCTACCAAATCCGGCTCATCGAGATCATCCGTACTCATCTCCTTACCGAAATCGAGCGGGTAGCCACGCAGGAGAACCTGCCGGACAACCCAGCCGATGGTTTATTTGACGAACTAGTATTGTGGGACAATGCGCACACGCTCAGCGAAAGACAGTTACTACTGCAAGACGAAGTACATAGCTTCGTACTCCACGAACTTAAAACTGTTCGTGAGTTAGATGTGCCTGATGCCCTCGAAACGCTGCTTCGATTAGGGTGGATGCACGAAGGGGAAAAGCAGACATTCTTTGAATTGATGTGCCGAAACTTTGAGGAAGAGATAGCGAAGGTGGCGGGCGTAAGCGAGATATTCAATGCCAAGCTGCTGGCGATGCTGGGGGAACAGGTAGGAGAAGTCCTATTGGAAGTGAAGACTAATCAAACTGGTATTCGGCGCATAGAAGACCAGCTAGCTACTTTTTCCGAAGAGGTATCAAATGATATAAGAGACAAGCTTGCTACTCTTGATTTTGATATATACAAAAAGCACCGCCAACTGAATACACAACTCAGCGAACTGGACGGTGAATTTATTGAACTTAGCCCAAGAAAACAGAAAGTTGAGCATAAAATTGAAACTACTGAGGACGATGAAACCCGGGAACTACTCACTGACACCTTACAGGGATTAAATTCCAACCTGCTGAACATCGACCAGCAGCGCTCCGTACTGCGAAGGGAGTTGGTTGTTTTTGAAGATGATGTCCGAACGTTAGCATTGAGCCTGTACAGCGAGCGTACCGCCGATAGCCCCCGTTTGCAAATGGCCACGACGCTGTTTGAGCAGGGTGATTTGGAAGGTGCCAACCGGGTACTCAACCCGGAGGAGTTGAAGCGGGATAAACAGTTGATTGAGAAAGCCGAAGACTTTTTAGGCCAAAGGAGGCAAACTCTCGCGCAGGAATATTTGACCAAAGCCAAGTTGGTAGTTCTGGAAAAAAATACACCCAATTGGTTTGATGAAGCGAAATACTTCTACACCGAAGCTGTAAATCTTCACGAGGATTATGACAATTGTTTTGAGGCAGCGGATTTTTTGCATAATAATAATCAACATAGCGCAGCCGTAAGTTACTATGAGCGAGGTTTGAAGCATGTGATGGCCGACCATCAAAAAGCCACCGTTCTTAACAACCTAGCTAATCTGCATTCGGATACTCAGCAGACAGAGAAAGCCGAAGAAGAATATACCGAGGCACTTATCATATGCAGAAGATTAGTGACGGTTAACCCCGAGGTTTACCTACCCAAAATAGCTGCTATCCTCAATAACTTGGCAAATCTGCACAGGAGAATCGCTAAACGGCTCTCGCAGGCTGAGAAAGAGTATGCCGAGGCGCTTGAGACGTATCGAAAGCTAGTGGCAGTTAATCCTGAAACCTACCTGCCCCTCGTTGCCGCAACACTGAACAATCTAGCGCTTCTGCATTCGGACACGCAGAAATTCTCGCGGGCTGAAAAGAGGTATGCCGAGGCACTTGGGATAAGGCGAAAGCTGGCGATGGTCGACCCTGAGGCTTATCAGCCTGATGTGGCTATGACCTTGAACAATTTGGGTATTCTACATAGGACTATGCAACATTACTTACAGGCCGAGGAAGAGCATATCGAAGCACTTGATATAAGAAGGAAGTTGGCGATGATCAACCCCGAGGCTTATCTGCCTGATGTGGCCGTGACCTTGAACAGTCTAGCAATTTTGCACAGTGATATGCAGCGAGCGGGACAGGCGGAAGAAGAGTTTGCCGAGGCACTTGATATACGTCGGGAGCTGGCGAAGCACAATCCTTTGGCCTTTAAATTAGATTTTGCAACTACATTAGTTAATGTAGGTTTTTTTTATCAAAAAGGAGGTATTATTGATAAAAAAAGGTCGTTGGATTACACTCTACAGGCCTACCGAAATGCGGAGGCTTACGCTTACCGTTTGGAAATATCCTTAGCTCAAAAAATCTGCCAAACAGCCATTCAAGTTTGGCATGATTGGGGAGAAGACCTGCAAAAGCATATTCAAGATAGGTAGAGAGGAGAAATGAGAATAAGAAAATTCTCTCCTCTCCTTCATCTTTTTGAAATTCAAAACTTCAACCCCACCCCCACCAGAAAATTCCGTCCCGCCTGCGGGTAGTAAAAGTTTTCCTGCACCCGACCGCCCGCGATGTACCCGTAGGTGTAGCCGTTGGAGGCGTAGGTTTCGTTCAGGATGTTGTTGAAAAGCGCACTGACGCTGATTTGCTTCGCCCACTTTGGCGTCAGCGTCCAGATGAAGCGCAGGTCGTTGGTCAGGTAGGCGTCGAGGGTGCGGTCTTGGCTGGAGGTATTGTCGAGGTACTGCTGGCTGACGTATTTGGTCAGCAGGGCCAGTTCCACGTTTTTCAGGGGCGAGTAGGTGAGTTGGCTGCCCGCGATGACGTTGGGTGAAAACGAAATGGCCGACTTACCGTGCTCAATTTCCTGGTAGCCGCCGTTGTCGTAATCCACGACGTACTCGGTGAAATTTGCGATTTTATTCTGGCTAAACGTCAGGTTGGCGTTCCACTTCCAGGCGCGGTTCAGGGCCACGCCGCCTTCCAGTTCCAGTCCCATGCGGTAGCTGTTCGGCACGTTCACCCGGATGGCGTTGCCCACGTCGTTGACCTGTCCGGTCAGCACGAGTTGATTTTTGTAATCCATGAAATAGTAGTTGGCCGAAAACGCCAG
>JBBSSJ010000134.1:0-12288 GCA_038242095.1 Cytophagales bacterium | reverse complement strand
TACTGAAAATCAATTAATAAAACTTTTTGTTATTCGTGGATACGTTAAGCTATAAGACCAGCTCGGCCAACAAAAGCACAGTCAGTAAAGAGTGGATCGTCGTGGACGCCAAGGATGTGGTGCTAGGCCGTTTGGCCAGTGAAATAGCCAAAATCATTCGGGGCAAGCACAAGACTGATTACACTCCGCATGTTGACTGTGGTGATAACGTGATCGTTATCAACGCCGGCAAAGTAAGATTGACCGGTAAGAAAATGACCGACAAGGTTTATGTCCGGCACACAGGCTACCCCGGTGGACAGCGTTTTCAGACGCCCCGTGAGATTTTGGCCAAGTATCCCGAGCGCCTGATCGAAAAGGCCGTCCGTGGTATGCTGCCCAAGAATCGTTTGGGCCGTCGGTTGTTCACCAACCTGTTTGTATACGATGAAGCGGAGCACCCGCATATTGCGCAACAGCCTAAGGAAGTCAAATTCAACTTGTAAAATCACCCGTACATGGAAGTTATCAACACAATCGGTAGAAGAAAAACCGCCGTGGCCCGTATCTATATGACGCCCGGCAAAGGTGAGATCAAAGTGAACGGTCGCGACTACAAGGAGTACTTTCCTTTTGAAGTACACCAAATCGTTTTGCAACAGCCCTTCACTACTTTGAACAACGGCGAAAGCTACGATCTTAAAGTGAACGTCCGCGGCGGTGGTATCACCGGTCAAGCCGAAGCTACCCGCATGGCAATCGCCCGCGCGCTGGTAGAATACAGCGCCGACAACCGCCCTGCTTTGAAGAAAGAAGGATTCCTGACGCGTGACCCCCGCATGGTAGAGCGTAAGAAGTACGGTCGCCGCAAGGCTCGCCGCCGCTTCCAGTTCTCGAAGCGTTAATATTGAGTCCAGGCAGTACTTATCGTGCCCGATGTGCTGCGCTGCGTATTTTCCTAATTTTTACATTTTTAAATTTAACAAATGGCACAAGTAGAATATAAAGACCTTTTGAATGCCGGTGTGCATTTTGGTCACCTTACCCGTAAGTGGGATCCCCGGATGGCGCCGTACATCTTCATGGAGAAGAACGGCATCCACATTGTAGATCTTAACAAGACCCTTAGCTGCCTGGATCAGGCCGGGGACGCGCTCAAAGCCGTCGTTCGTTCGGGTCGTAAGATCATGTTCGTCGCTACCAAAAAGCAGGCGCAGGAGATCGTCACCGAAGAAGCTAAGCGGCTCAAGATGCCTTACGTAACAGACCGTTGGTTGGGTGGCATGCTCACCAATTTCGGCACGATGCGCAAGTCGATCAAGAAATTGCAGACACTCGAAAAAATGCTGACCGACGAAGCGACTGTGAAAAACATCGCTAAGCGGGAGCGCCTGATGCTGACCCGCGAGCAAGAAAAACTTACCCGTGTGTTGGGTGGGATCATTGATCTGACCCGTTTGCCCGCTGCTCTATTTGTCGTAGATGTGAAGCGTGAGCACATTGCGGTGTCAGAGGCTAAGCGGCTTGGCATCCCCGTCTTCGCAATTTGCGACACTAATTCTAACCCTGATCTGGTCGACTTCCCGATTCCCGGAAACGACGATGCCTTCAAATCAATTTCGCTGCTGACGCTGGCCGTTGGCAAAGCGATCGAGGAAGGTTTGATGGAGCGCAAGCAGGATAAAGAAGATCAACGCCTGGCCGAGGAAGAAGAAGCCAAGCGCCAAAGTGACAGGAAGAAAGAAGCCGCCGAAGGCGCTGATGCACCCGAAGATGAGGCAAAGGAAGCCTCTGTTGCGGAAGCAACGGCCACTGAGGAAGAAGACAAATAAAATCAAGACCTTCGACATCCGAATGTAGATCAGTAGCCTGTAGCTTTCCCGCTATGGGCTACATTTTTAATAAAGACAGCGCAACGCGCTTATATCAAGGTAGTTAAACTGAATAATAAACGTAACAAAAACATAATTATGGCAATTACTGCACAAGACGTAAACAAACTTCGCCAAATGACGGGCGCCGGCATGATGGACTGTAAAAAGGCCTTGACCGAAGCCGATGGCGATTTCGATAAAGCTGTAGACGTGCTGCGCAAGCAGGGACAGAAAGTAGCCGCCAAGCGCGCCGACAACGAAACTTCGGAAGGCTCCGTGTTGGTTCATATCAGCGACGATGGAAAAAACGGCAAGATCATTGCGCTGGCTTGCGAAACAGAGCCTGTTTCTAACGTAGAAGATTTCAAAAAACTGGCCCAATCGATTCTGGATGTAGCGGTGAGCAGCGATGCTTCTGACAAGGAAACTTTGCTGGCTGCCAATATGCCGGACGGTCGTCCGGTATCGGAGCACATGGTGGACTTAGTGGGCAAATTGGGCGAAAAGCTTGATCTTATGAGCTACGTGACCATGAACAGCGAAAAAGTGGTTTCTTACCTTCACTCAAACGGAAAATTGGGGGTACTGGTAGGTTTTGAAGGAGCCAAGGACACCGACGTAGCTGAACTGGGCAAAGATGTTGCGATGCAGATTGCTGCCATGAAGCCAGTTGCACTGGATAAGGATGGGGTTGATGCCGCTACAATTGAGCGTGAAATCGAGGTGGGCCGCGACCAGGCCCGCGCCGAAGGCACACCCGAGGAAATGCTAGAGAAGATCGCTCAGGGGCGGCTTAATAAGTTTTACCGCGATAACACCCTGCTCAACCAGGAATTTGTAAAAGACTCTTCGATGAGCATTCGCCAGCTTCTGGAGAAAACTGCCAAGGGGCTAACAGTTAAAGATTTCAAGCGGGTATCGATCGGGGCTTAGTGCCAACATTATCTTACTGTATAATCTAAAACAGGCCCCGCGTTTCAGAAATGCGGGGCTTTTTTGGTTGCTTAGGCCTAAATTTTGCCCCAGTTATCAAAATAAGTTCCCTGTCTTAGTTACCTCACCCGGCTATGCCAGTCCCAATGTTTCAGAAACAGCCAATTGCCTTGCATACTGACGAGGAACTTGTTCAACTGTTCATTCAGACACAGCGAAACAAGTACTTTGAGACACTTTACGAACGATACGTCGATAAAGTATATCGTAAGTGTCTGTCGTTTGCGAAGGATCCGGCGCGAGCAGAGGATTTTACGCATGACATCTTCCTGAAACTCATATTCAAGCTCGGCACTTTTCAAGCGAGTGCCCGATTTTCGACCTGGCTGTATTCCATCACGTACAATTACTGTATGGATCAGTTCAGGAGCAATAAAAAAAGGGCGGAGGTATACAGTGACGAAATCATCGATATTCCCGACGATATTGAACTGGACGCAATTTTTGAACAGACCGGCATCGAAACTCAGCGGCTCGGTAAAGCCATGGATGCACTTAATGCGGAAGAAAAAAGCTTATTGATGATGAAATACCAGGATGAACTGAGTATCCGGGACATTGCCGATGTTTTTCAAATCACAGAGAGCGCCACCAAGATTCGGCTACTGCGCTCACGGAAAAAACTCTGCACCAAGTACCTCGAAACGATGGTCTTCTGGAGATTGCTTTTCGCTAAATTGATGGAAATACTAAAACATTTGAGATAGAATTCGAGCCCAATGAACGACAACCCCTTAAAGGATCTGGAACCAGATTCCCAAGTACCCGCCTATCTTAAAAAGGTTCTGGTTTCGGAAATCGACCTGATCCGGGATGCCATGCAAATCGTGGAACTGTTTACGAATGGGTTGCTCGCTACGGCAATCCAGTGCCTGCCCGATAATTCCGACACCCAAAATATTTAATGCTGAGTATCTAAACAGCACTACCATCTGCTTATGCAACGCCTCCCCAATATTGCCGAGATTCTCATCAATACCTTCAATACGCAGATCGCACAGTTTGTTCAGCTCGTACCCCGGCTGATCGGCTGCGCCATTATATTGCTGGTGGGGTACATGATCGCCAAGGCGGTGGAAGCCTTAGTCAAAAAGGTGCTCGGACGCGTGGGGTTCGACCGCATAGGCGAAAAGCTTAATGAAATAAGCTTTATAGAACAGCTTAAAACCGAGATAAAGCTGAGCAAAATTGTGGCAAAAGTGCTGTATTATTTTATTCTTCTGGTATTCCTGACCGCGGCCACCGAAACATTAGGAATTCCGGCGATCACCAAAATGATCGCCTCGATCGTCGACTTCATTCCGCAACTCATCGCGGCGGCGATTATGCTACAGGTGGGCATCATGGTAGCCGACGTCATCAAAAATGCGGTCACTTTGCTTTGCAAGTCTTTCCACATCGCTTCGGCCAAGTTGATCGGCAACATCGTTTTCATCTTTTTTCTGGTCATTACGTTCATTAGTGCCCTTGGCCAAATCGGAATTGAGACGGCGCTGCTCGAGTCGAGTTTTAACCTGATTCTGGGCGGAATCGTGGCGGCCTTCGCCATCGGATACGGCATTGCGTCGCGGGATGTGCTGGCTAATATGATTTCGGCCATGTACAGCCGCAACAAGTACCAGGAAGGACAGGTGGTACAATTGGATAATGTGCGGGGTACGATCACCAATATCGATAACGTATCCGTCACCATTCGCGGTGCGGAAACTACGACCGTCATTCCGCTGCAACTTTTTCAATCCCAGAAAGTGGAAATTTTTAACGGACCCCTTATTTAACAGAATCCCAAGGTTGTTTATGAAAAAAGTTTTTTATCTAAGTCTGCTGCTTACCATGCTGAGCCCGTACGCGCTTCAGGCGCAAAACAAAAATGCCCCCGACACGCTGCGCGAGGAGACTAATCTTTTACCTGACTCGTTGCGGGAGCCGGAGGTAGCCAAAGTAGATACCTCCTGGAAAAAAAAGATCGAGTTTGGGGCCAATCTCAACCAGAGTTCGTTTAGCAATAACTGGACGGGCGGTTCAGTCAACTCTATCGCTGTAGGCGGACATCTCAATGCGGTTTTACGATATAAAAAGGGAAAGGACAGTTGGCGTAACGACTTCCAGGCACAGTATGGTATCGTGCGCAATGAGGGACAGGGAAGCCGCAAGAGCGTCGATCGCCTGTTCTTCGATACCAAGTACGGTCGGGATATATCGGAACACTGGAGTCTGATTGGCGGAGTGAACTTTTTATCGCAGTTCACGGATGGTTTTGAGTTCAGTGAAGGTCCGGCAGGCAACCCCGAGCTGCGGAAGGTGTCGGGCTTTCTGGCCCCAGCTTACCTTACGGAATCCATAGGTTTTGAGTACGAACCGACCGATTATTTCTTCGTTAGCATTTCACCCGGAGCCATTCGGCATACCATCGTTAACGACCTCAACCTTTACAAGACTTTTCCTAAGAATTATGGGGTTCCCATCGGACAACGGGTTCGTACCGAGGTGGCCCTTTTACAATTGGTTGCCGACTTTGACAAAGAGGTAGCCAAAAACCTCAATCTAAAATTCCGTTACACGATGTATGCCAACGTTAGGGAACTTGACGCCATCGACCACCGTCTTGACGTCAACCTAACAGCCAAAATCAACAAGTACTGGAATGTGAATGTTGGGGCGATCGTGGTTTACGATCAGGATCAAAGTCTCAAAATTCAGTTTGCGCAATCACTATCCATCGGTTTCCTGTATACCTTTTAAAAATTTTATTTTACCTCTTCAATTATTTTAAACAACCAATCAAATTTAAAGAACCATGCTTAAAGAATTCAGAACTTTTGTGGCCCAGGGTAATGTGCTCGATCTGGCCGTCGGCGTCATCATTGGCGCGGCCTTTGGCAAAATCACCACCTCGCTTGTGTCCGATATCTTCAACCCTATTTTGGGCTTAATTATTGGCGGCGTCGACTTTTCCGAACTCAAAGTGGTGCTGAAAGAGGCCGTAGGCGAATCGCCCGAGGTAGCCATCATGTACGGTAATTTCATTCAGACCGCCATCCAATTCCTGCTCGTGGCACTGGTCATCTTTTTCATCGTCCGGTTTGCCAACCGCGTGAAGCAACCCGAAAAAGTGGAAGTAGTAAATTAATGATCTTTTGTTTTTTAAGAATAATGACAAGGGGACTGGCTCAGGCTGTCCCCTTATCTTGGTTTCGGACCTGATTAAAAATGAATTCAATATAATTTGCACAGAAGGGGAAAATTCTCCGAGATTTGCGGGAGCATTCGATTTTACCAATACATGACACCAACCGACGAGCGAAAAGTAGTGATCCTGGGCGGCGGCGAGAGCGGCGTAGGCGCGGCGCGGCTGGGCAAGGCGCGGGGTTTTGCCGTCTTTTTGTCGGATCAGGGTACTTTGTTGCCCGCCTATCGCGAGGCATTGGACGCCCTTGAGGTTCCTTTTGAAGAGAGCGGCCATACGATGGCGCGCATCCTAGCGGCTGACGAGGTAATCAAAAGTCCCGGCATACCCGACAGTGCTCCGGTGATCCGGGCGCTGCTCGACCGGGGCACACCGGTAATTTCCGAAATAGAATTCGCCGCCCGTTACACGGATGCGAAGCTGATTGCGATCACGGGCAGCAACGGCAAAACCACCACCGCGCTGCTGACCTACCACCTAATGCACGAAGCGGGCCTGTCGGTCGGCTTGGCGGGCAACGTCGGCAGTAGTTTTGCGGGCCAGGTAGCGGCAGGTGAAAAGGATTACTACGTATTGGAGATCAGTAGCTTTCAGCTCGATACAATGTACGACTTCCGCGCCAACGTGGCTGTGCTCCTCAACATTACGCCCGATCACCTCGACCGCTACGATTACGATTTTCAGAAGTACGCCGCTTCCAAATTCAGGATCACGCAGAATCAAACCGCCGACGACAATTTTATCTATTTCGCCGAAAGCCCCGCGCTGGTCGCCGGGCTGGCGCGGCGGACTTTTTCGGCGCAAAAACTCCCGATTTCCTTGATCGAGATGCCGGAACCGGGCGGATATTTGCGCGAAGGAAACTTGGTGGCCCGCAGCCACGGTCGGGAATTTTCCATTCCCCAAAGTAAGCTGCCCATCGTCGGGCCGCACAACGCAATCAATGCGCTGGCGGCTATTTTGGCGGCGCAAGCCGTCGGCTTGACCAATGCCCAAATCGAAGCAAGACTCCTGTCTTTCCAGAACGCCCCCCACCGCCTCGAATCGGTGGCAACTGTCAATGGCGTAGAATATATCAATGATTCAAAAGCTACCAATGTCGACTCAGTTTTCTACGCCCTGGGTAGTTTCGACCGCCCCGTCGTGTTGATTCTTGGAGGCGTCGATAAGGGCAACGATTACGCTCAAATCGAGGACCTGGTACGGCAAAAGGTGAAAGGCATCGTGGCGCTGGGAACCGATACCGAAAAGATTACGAATTATTTTAAGAATAAAGTACCCAATTTAATCGCGGCCCGAAGCTTGGCCGACGCGCTTCAAACGGCCCGGTCGTGGGTTCAACCGGGTGAGGTCGTGCTGCTTTCGCCCGCCTGCGCCAGTTTCGATTTATTCAAGAACTATCAGGATCGGGGCGACCAATTCCGAAAGGCAGTTTTGGCTTTCGCCGCAAAATAGCTACCTTTTCATCCTTCAATGCCCTAACTCAAGTCCATTTTGACTGCACTCCAAAAATTCAGCGAGACCACCCAATCCTGGTTGGGGCGCAACCTCAAGGGAGATCCCTGGCTGTGGGGCATTGCCATATTTCTGCTCGGCAGCGGGGTAATCGTGGTGTACAGCGCAGGAGCGAGGGAGGCTTACCTTATGTACAAAGGTGATACGGAGTACTTGTTGTTTAAGCAAATCCAACTCGCCGCCCTTTCCTTTGGCGTCATGTACGTCGTTCATTTGATTCCGTACACCAGGCTGGTCATGTTTTCTAAGTTGGCGATATGGGGCGCGGTACTGCTGTTGTTGTTCGCATTTTTCAAAGGCGTCGGCGTTAACGAAGCGGACCGTTGGGTCGTGTTGCCGGTGATCAACCGTAAATTTCAGCCTTCGGAGCTTGCCAAAATTACACTCATTGCTTACCTCGCCATTATTCTGGCGTATCGCTTCAAGAAGGACTGGACCGATAAGAAGCTATTAATTCAACCCATGGCGATGATCGGTATCGTGTGTGCGCTCATTTACCGCTCCAACTTTTCCACCGCCGCACTGCTAGGCGCCACCTGCTTCATGATGCTGTACGTGGGCCGCGTGCCGCTGCGGTATCTTGTCATTGCCATCGGATTTTTCGCTCTTATGCTTGGCGCCTTGGTGGCCTTGAAGGTGGGCCAAAGGGGCGGCACCACCGAATCTCGGCTCAAAAACTACCTTGACCCGACCTCCATTTCGGACCAATCGAAACATGCTTTTACGGCGATGGCGCGGGGGGGCATGTTTGGCGAAGGAGTAGCCAAAAGTCAGCAGAAACACTATTTACCCAAGAGCGACAGCGACTTCGTGTTCGCGATCATCGTCGAGGAATACGGTACGTTGGGCGCTCTGGTGATCATCTCGGCTTTTTTACTGCTGCTCTACCGGGGCATGAAAGCGCTGCAAAAACCCAAACGCCCTTATGGCGGCCTGCTTTCGGCGGGCCTAACGTTTAGTATCGTATTTCAGGCGCTATCGACCATGGCCGTGACCGTTGGACTCTTTCCTGTCACGGGCCAAACGTTGCCCTTCATTAGCAGCGGGGGATCGTCCATGCTGGTGACCAGCTTTGCAATGGGAATTATTTTGAGCGTGAGCCGGGGCGAAATTGAGGAGCAGAACATATGACAATTAACCAGTAGTAAATGGGTAAGCGTATTATTATCAGCGGCGGCGGCACGGGTGGACACATTTACCCGGCTATTGCCATCGCGAATGCGCTTAAAAAGCTTGAACCTACGGTGGAAGTACTTTTCGTAGGGGCCGAAGGCAAGATGGAAATGGAGAAGGTACCCAAAGCGGGCTATCGGATTGTCGGCTTACCGATTGTCGGCATTCAGCGGCAAGCGGTGGCGGCTAATGCCGCTTTTCCCATCAAGTTGACGCGCAGCCTGCTCAAAGCCCGGTCGGTGCTGCGCAATTTCCGGCCCGACGCCGCAGTAGGCGTAGGAGGCTTCGCCAGCGGACCGTTACTGATGATCGCCTCGCTGCTGCGTATTCCAACGCTCATCCAGGAGCAAAACTCCTATGCCGGCATCACCAATAAATTGTTGTCACGCCGAGCCAAGACCATTTGCGTTGCGTATCCCGGCATGGAGCAGTTTTTTCCGGCCCATAAAATAAAACTTTTAGGAAACCCCGTGCGCAGCGACATCGTCAGTAGCCACACCCGCCGCGTTGAGGCACTGAAGCACTTCGGCTTCGACCCCGAGCGGCCGACGCTCTTTGTCATGGGCGGGAGCCTGGGCGCCCGCAGTATCAACGAGAGCCTGCGGGAGGGTCTGGCACAATTAGTCGGCACAGGCTATCAGGTACTTTGGCAGACGGGAACCGCTTACCTCACGATTGCCCAAGAAGCGATTGCCCACGTGGGCCGGGGGCAAGTGGCGGCTTTTGATTTCATTTACGAAATGGATCTCGCTTACGCCGTGGCCGATGTGGTCGTGTCACGTGCTGGTGCGCTGTCCGTATCAGAGCTTTGCCTGGTAGCCAAACCCGCCATCTTGGTGCCCTACCCGGCAGCCTCCGAGGACCATCAAACCAAGAACGCCATGACGCTGATCCGACAGAGTGCCGCCTTGCTGGTAACCGATAGCCGAACTTCGCTGGATTTAGTTAATACTGCGATCGACTTATTGAAAGACCCGGCCAAGCAGCAGGAATTGGCGCATAACATCGCCAAACTGGCACGGCCCGATGCGGCCGACGACATCGCCCGTGAAGTGTTGACTCTGACCAAACAATAAATTTTTTAAGCTGAAAAACACACCTGAAACGTAAAAATGCGCATCGATTCGGATTGGAAGTATGTCTATTTTATAGGAATTGGCGGAATTGGCATGAGCGCCCTGGCCCGCTGGTTTAACGCCAACGGTTTTGCCGTGGCGGGCTACGACCGCTCCCCCACGCCTCTCACCGATAAGCTGGTAGCCGAAGGCATTTTCGTTAACTTTTCTGACGAGGTAAATGCCGTCCCCGAAAACTTTATAACCGATCGTCCTGCTACGCTGATCGTGTACACGCCCGCGATTTCTGCCGGGCACCCACAAATGGATTATTTTCGGGCGCACGGATTTGCCCTGCAAAAACGCTCGCAGGTTCTAGGCTGGATTACAAAACACCTGCGTACTGTAGGCGTGGCGGGTACCCACGGCAAAACCACCACGTCGTCGATGGTCGCTCACTTGCTGCGTGCCAGTGGTATCAACTGTACGGCTTTTCTGGGAGGGATCACCCAAAATTACGGAACTAATTTCCTGCTCAACGAACCTACCGACCAGCCCAAGCAAGTGGTGTGCGTTGTGGAGGCCGACGAGTTCGACCGTTCTTTCCTGACGCTCTTTCCCGACCTCGCCATCGTTACCTCCACCGATGCCGACCACCTCGACATCTACGGCGAGCATGCAGCGCTGCTGGAATCTTTTCGCGCTTTTGTGGGTCAAATCAAACCGGGCGGGGTCCTGTTTCTGCGCGAAGGACTGGAACTAACTGCCAGTAACGACACCGAAGTACTTACCTACTCAATCGATAAGGGCGATTACCACTGCGACAAGCTGCGCGTCGAAGCGGCCCGCTTCGTGTTCGACATTGTGTATCCCGGCGGCATTATTCAGGAGGTAAGAATGCGCGTGCCGGGTTACCACAACGTCGAGAACGCCTTAGCGGCTAGCGCTGCCGCCATGCGACTGGGCGTATCGGCCGATCAGATTCGGGCGGGTTTGGCCAGTTTCACCGGCGTGAAACGACGTTTTGAGTACTACCTCGAAAATGACCGAAAGGTATTCATCGACGACTATGCCCACCACCCCACCGAAATCCGGGCTTTCCTTTCGTCGGTACGGGGCCTGTACCCGGGACGACACATTACGGCCATTTTCCAACCTCATCTTTTCAGCCGTACCCGCGATTTTGCCGATGATTTTGCGACTAGTCTAGCCCTGGCCGATCGGCTGATTATGCTGGATATTTATCCGGCCCGGGAGCTGCCTCTGCCGGGGGTTACCTCAGAAATGTTGTTAGAAAAAATAGATTTGTCCGATAAATCATTAACTTCCAAAGAAAACCTCCTTTCTACCTTAAAATCCCTCGATACCGATATCGTCGTGACCATCGGCGCGGGCGACATCGATCGTTTGGTTCAGCCCGTCGTGCAATTATTGGCTCCACCACTCGCTAATTAACCGTCCAAGCCTTGTTATATTAAAATCATGTTCCGTAAATTTGACTATTATAAAAAATGGCTTGCTAAAGGTGCCTGGGTTTTAGTAATTTTGGCCTGTGTAGGCATGGCCGAAAGTCAGTTGAATCAGCAACAATGCAACAACCTGATTGTCAACGTAGATTATGACTCAGGCGTGCGGTTCATCGAGCGGGCCGACGTAGAAAAGATTTTGGCTAATGACGGAAGTGGGCCGGTTCAGGGCAGTAAGCAAAAAAATATCGCCCTGGCTGCGCTCGAAACCCGGATAAAAGCCAACCCTTTGGTTGAGAATTGTCAGGTTTTTCACGATTTGGAAGGAGACCTGGTAGTCGATATCCAACAACAGCAGCCGCTCGCCCGTTGGATAAGCACATCACAACAGGAGGAATTGCGTCGGGCGGATGGTTTTTACATTGATCGGGAAGGAAATTTTATTCCGCTCTCTGATCGTTTTTCGGCGCGGGTGCTTTTGGTTTCCGGGCCGTTTTTTCAAAATAAAAAGAATATTAAATCGGCCGAAGGGCGAGCCGTGCTGAAACTGATCCAGGAGTTAAGTGAAGACCCGTTTTGGGAGGCGCAGGTGATACAGATGAACGTTGCCGAGAATGGCAACATCGACCTTCGCACGACACTTGGTGATCAGCGCATCGAATTCGGGCAGGCAAATGACAACGAGACAAAGCTAAGGAAGCTGCGTATTTTTTATGATAAAGTGATGGCGGCCGACTGGAGCCGCTATTCGCACATTGACCTCAGATTTCACGACCAGATTGTTTGTGAATAACACCCATCCCATTATTATGATCAAAGGTACCATTTCTGTAGGGTTAGATATCGGAAGCACTAAGATTGCAGCGGTTGCCGTGGAAGCCCACGACCGCGACACGATCGAGGTCATCGGCTTCAGCGAAATACCCATTCCTGCCGACGCCATCGTGCGGGGGGCGGTCAAGAATGTCATGCAGGTAGGCAAAGCGATCCGCGCGGCGATCTCGGAGCTCACCATGCGCTCCAACCTCGACATCGAAGAGGTAAAT
>JBBSSJ010000133.1:0-12328 GCA_038242095.1 Cytophagales bacterium | reverse complement strand
GGATGCTCGAAGTACAGCCGCCGGGCGTGCAGATTGATGCTGGCGTCCTCATTAGGTTTGGCGTAGCCATACTTCACATCGCCCCGAATCGGACTGCCCATGCTGGCCAGCTGCACCCGAATCTGGTGCGGCCGTCCCGTGACGGGCGTTACCTCCAAGAGATAAAATTTGTTGATTTCGCCCAGCACGCGGTAGCTCAGCTCGGCGCGTTGGCTGCCGGGTACTTCCTCGTCGTAGGCCGTCGTGACATTGCGGCGCTCGTCCTTGATGAGCCAATGCACCAGCTTGCCCTTCGACTGCGTCGGACGACGTTGCACAATCGCCCAATAGGTTTTTTGCACTTCGCGCTTGCGGAAAATCTCGTTCATGCGTTCCAGCGCCTTGGACGTGCGCGCAAACACCACCAACCCGCTCACCGGCCGATCGATGCGGTGGACGGTACCGAGGAACACCGCGCCGGGCTTGTCGTACTTATCGCCGATGTACTGCTTCAGCAATTCCAGCAAACTGACGTCCCCCGTTTTATCACCCTGCACCAGTACGCCCGATCGCTTGTTTACGATGATGAGGTGGTTGTCTTCGTATATGACTTGAAAAGCCTTTTTCATTTTTTGATTGGGTTGGGGTCGCGCTTGTATAGCTTATTATGATGAATAATGCGTTAAAGGCGAACAATTACCGATGTCTAGAACTATTTTGGATTCTGTATATTAAGAGGCTTCATCGCCAACCTAATAAAAGAAGCGGCTGTTGCTAGATAAATGATACGTCCCACCATTTGAGGTAAATGGACGGGAGCTAACGGATTGAAGACTATGGCTACCAATACCAATCCCAGTAAAGGAATAACGGAATTCCTTATCTGAATCGCATTGTAAATAGCTACTCCACAAACTACTATGCGTAGAATGGCGAAGTATCCATAGGGGAATGATAGAGCCGCAAGAGTTGCCAGAAATAAAAGAGCCGCCGCTGTTAATAGGATCGTTCTATTGATATACATGAGACTAAAAGTTTGTTTTGCATCTCTAAACATATAAGCTACCCCTTCAATAAGACTCCCCCTCATTCGGAAACGACTCACTTTTCACGTCTTTAACATATTCCGCGATGGCCGATTGCATCGTATCTGCCAAATCAGCATATCGACGCAAAAAACGAGGTTTGAATTCTTTGTTGATTCCAAGCATGTCGTGCAACACCAGAATTTGCCCGTCGGCGTGGGGACCGGCCCCGATGCCGATGGTCGGGATCGTAATACTTTCGGAGGCTTGCTTGGTGAGGGCCGAAGGAATTTTTTCCAGTACCAGGGCAAAACAACCGATTTCGTCCAGCAGCTTGGCGTCGTCGAGCAGCTTTTGGGCTTCCTCCTCTTCCCGCGCCCGCACCGTATAGGTACCAAACTTATAGATTGATTGCGGCGTCAGGCCCAGGTGCCCCATCACAGGCACACCCGCGCTTAATATGCGTGTTATTGATTCCTGAACCTCTGAGCCGCCCTCCAGCTTCACGGCATGGGCACCCGATTCCTTCATGATGCGGATGGCCGAGCGCAACGCTTCCTCCGAGTTGCCCTGATAGGAACCAAACGGCAAATCTACGACTACCAACGCCCGCTTGACTCCCCGCACGACCGAGGCCGCGTGGTAGATCATCTGATCGAGCGTAATGGGCAACGTGGTCTCGTGACCCGCCATGACGTTGGAGGCGGAGTCGCCTACCAGGATCAACTCCACCCCGGCGGCGTCCACAATGCCACCCATCGAATAGTCGTAGGCGGTCAGGCAGGAGATTTTCTCGCCCCGCGTTTTCATTTCTTGAATGATATGCGTCGTGACGCGCTTGATGTTGGTGGCTTTACTTGCAGACAAAATTATTCTTTTATGAAGTGAAAAAAGGGAGTAATCTAATTCCTAAATTTTTCACACTCCCTTTTCTTCTCCCCTTCTCCTAAAAGAAGAGGGGGCCGGGGGGTGAGGTTACCGCCGCAAAATCCACTGCTCGGGGTTCAGACGAGTTGTGTTCCGCCAAATCTGAAATTGCAAAGTGGAGGTACCTTCGTTGTCGGCGGCCACGGTGCCGATGTTCTCGCGGGCCTTGACTTTCTGGCCACGCCGCACCGACACATTCCCCATTTTGGCGTAGACGGTCATGTATTCGCCGTGCTGAATCGCCACGACGTTGCTCATGCCCGGCATGCTTGTTACGTCCAGCACGGTACCGTCGTATACCGTCCGAACGGGGGCTCCCGCGCTGGTTTGAATGTCCACGCCCAGGTTATCCACGATTACGCCTTTCAACACGGCGTGTTCCCTGCGCCCAAAATGGCTTGAGACAAAGCCCTGAGTCGGCCACGGTAATCGGGCCTGGGATGCCCTAAATGAGGAGGCCAACGATACTTCCTCTTCGGTCATGCCGCTGGAATTGACCGTTTCGGCGGGTTTCTCAACCGTCTTTTCTACAACGGGCGGCTCTTTACCCGCTGCCAATGCTTCTTCACGGGCGGCTTTCTCGCGCGCGCGCCGTTCGCGGGCCGCCGTTTCGCGGGCCAGTCGTTCGCGGCGCTCGCGCTCCCGGCGTTCCTGAATTTCACGCTCGATCAGGCGACGGAGGTTGGCTTCCAACGTGGCGGCAGCGCGACGGTTAGCGACCAACTCGGCGCGGAGTTCTGCTTCTTTTTGGGAAAGCTCTTTGACTACCTCATCCTGCTTGTTCTGCAACACCACAAGTTTATTGGTTTCTTGCTGACGGCTGGCTAAAACGGTTTGCTGCTGTTGCTGCTTGGCGGCGATGCGCTCCCGTTTGGCGATCAGCTCATCCCGCACTTTTTCCATTTGCCTGACTTGTCCCCGCCGGGCTTCGGTGTACTGCTCCAGGTACTTGTAGCGCATCACGAGTTGGTTGAAGTTGGCGGCGGAAAACAAAAAGACCAACTGACTCAGGTAGGTATTCCGCTTGGATGCTTCGTAAATCATCTGGCCGTACTCTTTTTTGAGTTTGGCGAGGTCGGCGGCGAGTTCGCGGCGGGCTTTTTCGAGCGTATTTAGCTCGTGGCTAAGTAGGCCGAGGTCGTCGGTGAGCAGGTTTATTTGCTTCTTTTGGGTGGTGACCTGCTGGTTGAGTGCCTGTAACTGGCCCAGACTTACTTTACGCTGGGAGGATGTTTGGTTAAGGATTTTCTGGATGCCCTTGACCTTGACCGCGTTTTCGCGCTTTTCTTTTTCGAGTTGCTCCCGACTTTTTTGGGCGAGTGCCGCTGGGCCAAAACCCAGCACCAGTAGCAAAGACAAGGCAATGATTCTATATAGTATTCTCTGGAAACGCATACAATCCTGGGACAGGGACGGGCTAGGCCTGTTGTTCACTTTTCGCAAAGATACGATTTGTAATAAGAGTAATGATGAGTGAGGAGTGATGAATGATGAAGGCCCATGCTATCATCAATTGGCTCACTCAACGTGGCTCGGTGACTAACGGCGCTCGTAGCTGGCGGGAATGGCGAAGGGAAAGCCGGGATTGTTGTTCATGACTTCCACGCGACTGTGTTTGATCTCGATTTCGGTGGGCTCGAAGGGCTGATCGGGTGCGGGGCGCGAGTCGAGTCGGATACTGGTAGCGTAGGGGAAGAGGTAGCCGTTCAGGTTTTTGAGATCAGCGTAGTCGAGCTTCAGGGTATTTTGGGAAAAAGGCTGGGTAGCCAGCACGTGTTCGAGTTTGCCGCTGCTTTCACCAAAGTAGTTGTCGAGCGTGAGTCTGTCGGATAGCTGCCGGAGCAGGATCGCGCCATCCTTGCGGTAGAGCGGCTGGTTAGCGCGGCGCGGTGCTGGCAGGTCGCCAACGATGAGCGATTGCAGGAGCGGATAACTGAGATCAAACTGGAAGCGGCGGCTTAGTTCGGCGTAATCGTAGGTATAGTAGTCTTTGTGGAATTTATCCAAAACCGTGATCTCGCGCGGCGAAATCAGTCCGCGCGCCACTTCGAAGCCCAAAGCCGTCACCGAAAACCAAATCAGGCTGTCTTTTTTGACGCGTAGATTGATGTTGGCGTTATCAAGATCTTCGCGCTTATTCTTGAAGGAAAACTTGGACTTGGTCGTGAGGTAATCGAAGTCGACTTCCTGAATTTTAAAATTATTTGCCTTCTCGTCGAAAAGTGCCAAATCTACCACCGTGGCGTCGATTTGGGTAGAATCGACCGTGGTAACTGCGACTTCTTGCTTATTCTTTTCGGCGCGTTTCTTTTTACAGCCCGACAACCCCGATAATAAAGTCGCCACGAGCAGCCAGGCGATCGTTTTACTGTTCATTGATGGTGCCGGTAGAGATTTTTTTATCGAGTAAATCGCTGGTTTCGCCCATCGTCTTCGCTTTTTTCCATTGCTCGAGCGCCTTCTCGCGCTCGCCGAGTTGCGCCAGCACGTCGCCGTAATGCTCCACAATGGTACCGCTCACACCCTGCGGGGCCTGTACGGCTTTCTCCAGAAACTGCCGGGCCCTTTTGTAATCCTTCTTGATGTACAGTACCCAGGCGTGAGTATCCAGAAAGGTTGGATCCTCAGGATGCTTCAGCACTAGTCGCTCGGAAAGTTGCAGCGCCAGATCCAGTTTTTCTTTGCGTAGCGACAGGAAGTAGCTGTAATTATTAAGCGCATGCTCATTGTCGGGATCGGCCTTAAGCACCGCTTCGTAGGCGGCGTCAGACTTGGCGTTATCACCGAGACCGTTGTAGGCATCGCCAAGTTGGGACTCGATGAGTAGTTTCATTTCGGGTGCGTCGATAAGGCGGCGGCTTTCTTCCAGCGCCGAGACGGCCCGCTTGTAATTGCGCTTGATGAGTTGGGCCGAGCCGTTGGAATACCAGATCATGCCCTGATTGGGAAATACTTCCAGCGCCAAATCCGAGTGGAACAGCAGACTGTCGATTTGGTTCAGTTCGCTGTCGAGTTGCAGCACCGCACCCCACACCTCATAAATAGAACTGTTGAGCCGGGCGGCGCGCGCGTAGGCGTCGCGGGCTTCCGCTTTTCGAGCGCGCTTCACCAGCAGATCACCGTAAAGCACCAGGGCCCGGGCTTCGCTGGGGTGCGTGTCGACCAGTTGCTTTGCCAGATTCATCGCGTCTTCCTGATCTTTCTCGGTTTTGAGCATCGACAGGTACCCCGTCAGCACGCGTACCTTGGGCTCGGCGTCGAGGTTAGGGTTGGCGAATACGACGCGCAACTCCTTATTGGTATTCTCAATATCGCCCTTGCGGCGGTAGATGTCGGCCAGCAGCACGTGGGCCTGGGCTTCGTCGGGATTCAGCCTCAGGGCTTCCTGCAACGGGGCCACGGCGTCGTCGATGCGGTCGTTGGCGATGAGTAGCTCCGCCAACTCAATGCGGAAGGACAGCTCGGCGGGCTCCGCGGCGATCAGTTTCTTGGCTTCTTCAATAGCCTTGTCGATCTTGTTTTCACGCAGGTAAAGCTGTTCTTTCTGATGCGTAATTTCCTCGGTCACGCCGATGGCTTTTTCCAGCCGGTCGTAAGTGGCGATGGCTTTGTCGAACTGATCGCTGAAGACGTACATCGCCGCTAGTTCCAGCCCGAACTGCACATTGCCCGGATTCTGGCGAAGCAGCGTTTCGTAGACTTTGGCGGCCTCGTCGTACTTTTTTTGTTTGGTATAAATCTCCGTCAGTTGCTGGGCGTAATAAGGGTTGACAGCGTCGGATTCGTAGGCCGTTTTGGCGTGGGGCAGGGCGTCGAGCGGGCGGTCAAGCTTGAGCAGTGCCGAAGCGAGCATAAAGTGCCCGGCGGCATCGGCCGGTTGTGCCGCCACCAACTTCTCGAAGAGGGGCAGGGCGCGACTGGGCTCGTCCATCATCATGTACTTCATGCCCTCCACGGCCATGCCTTCCGCTTCCAGGCGCTGAGTGGACACGATTTGCGCCGCCTCAGCCGGGGTTTCCTTCGCCTTGTCTTTATTGCCACGGTCGCGTCGTTGCGCCTCGCTAGGTTGGACGATCAGCGCCCACAGCAAGGCGGCCACAACCGCGATGATTTTGAAACGATGCTTGAACATAGAGTTGAGGTTGACTGCTAACCGGAAAGGGGTTCTGGTCGAAAGCTACCAATTTCTGCCCTAACCTTCCAGAATTAACTGCGAAAGTAGTGGTTTATTGCGGTGGGAGCGAATTGGTAGGGGTGGACCTGTGTGTATGCCCGACGCGGGTTCAATAGTCTCGCGGTTTTAAGGCATCGACACTCAGAAAATAGATCTAGCCCTGAGCTGAGCATTTACTATTCTTAAAGTGTATTTCAAGTATGTTATTACCATTGGTAAAGTACACCTTAAGAATAGTAAGGGCAAGGAAGGACAACTCTTTGATACCTAAAATGCAAGAGGTACCAAACGGCCTATTTTTTCTATATCTTTCCCAAATCTAAGCGCATTCCCTCATTGCCCTTAAAGTACCATGATTGCAGAACTCAAAGGTGCGGGCAAAGAATACAAAACGGGCGACCAGACTATCGTAGCCCTGCAACCCACCGATTTCAAGCTGAATGAGGGCGAGTTGACGCTCATCATCGGGCCGTCCGGCTCAGGCAAAACGACTTTGCTGTCGCTGCTGGGATGCGTGATTTACCCCAGCTACGGCGATTTATGGGTGGACGGACATCATATCAACGAACTCAAGGAGAATGAATTGGCGCACTTGCGGCTGAGGACCATCGGGTTTGTGTTCCAGAACTTCAACCTCCTGATGCCGCTCAACGCCGAAGACACCGTCGCGATGCCGCTAAAGCTAATGAACGTCAACTCGTCGGAAATCAAGCGACGCGTGGCCGAGGCGCTGGAAGTGGTCAGCATGACCGACCGCCGCAAGAACTTACCCAGGGAACTCTCAGGCGGACAGCAGCAGCGCATTGCCATCGCCCGCGCGTTGGTGAGCGAGCCCAAGCTCGTACTGTGCGACGAACCTACGGCTTCACTCGACAAAGATTCGCTGGAAGTAGTGATGAGCGAGTTGCGAAATCTGGCGCACAGCGGCAAGTCGGTGGCGGTCGTCACCCACGACCCGCGCCTGAAAGCCTACGCCGACCGCGCCGTGGAAGTCATGAATGGCTATGTAGAGGAAGCGCCATTAGATAAGGATGAGTGATCTTACGATTCGGTAATCAATGATGAGTGATGAATTATGAATGATTGTTTTTCCGTGATTTCTCCCGACGGTACTCGTTTGCGTGGCAATGCTTTTCTGCTTTTTGCGGTAGTTGGAGCTTTACTTTTTTCTTCCTGCAACAACGATAAGGAAGAAGCGGCGGCAGCGCGGGCGGATTCGATCGCGGCCCTGCCCGCTACCAACGACCATATTGTGGGCGTGGCGCGCATTGAGCCGGAAGATGGCTTAATGACACTCACCGCCGGGGCCAGCGGGCGCGTGCTGGATGTGCTGATCGATGAGAACGATACCGTGAAAAAGGGCCAGCGGCTCATCGTGCTGGAAAAAGACCAGGAACGTTAGCAACTCACGCAGGCCAATAGCAAGGTCGGGTGCCCAACAGGCGGCGATTGCGGCGCAACAGGCGGCTAGGGAAGCGTTGCAGGTCAACATCCAAAATGCCCAGACGACTTACCAGCGCAACCTGGAACTCTACGCGGGCAAGGCAATGACCAAGAAGGACCTCGACGACAGTAAGGCCAATCTCGACAAGCTGAAACGCGACGCCGACCAGTCCGAAGCTCAGCTTCGTGAGGCCCAAAGCCGCCTTACGGAAGTGCGGGCCGACATTGGCTATTACCGTACGGTGTTGAACGATAAGAGCGTCGGGGCGCTGGTGGCGGGCCGGGTGCTCAATGTACTCGTCAAGAAGGGCGACTACGTCAATAATGAAACGCCCATCGCCGATTTTGCGCCTCAGGGGCCACTTTACGCCAAAACCGAAGTGGACGAACTCTACGCCGAGCGCGTGAAGGTGGGCCAAAAAGCCTTCGTCGTTTCGCAAACCACGGGCGACACCCTTGCCACGGGTGAAGTGACCTACGCCGCCGACTACCTCAAACAAAAATCGCTGTTCAAAGACCAGGCCACCGAACTAGAAGACCGCCGCGTCCGCGACGTTTCCGTCCGACTCGACGCCGGCCAAATGCCCCTCATCGGCAGCCGCGTCGATTGCGTTATTTTGTTGAAATGAGCTATTTGATGTTGGACCTTAGATTTTGGATTTGAGTCCGCCATCGAATATCCATTTTCCAATATCCAAAATACAACATCCTCCCAACACCATGTTCCTAAAAGAAGCTTTCAAATTCATGTGGTACGACAAGGCCAAGGCGTTTGGCATCTTGTTCGGGATGATTTTGTCCGTCTTCCTGGTGGGGCAGCAGGTCATGATTTGCCTGGCCTTGCTGGGCAGCACTGTGTCGCTGGCGACTTTCAACCACCAGTACATCTGGGTCGTGAGCGACAAGAGCAAGCAGGTCATCGACCTACCGCTGATCGACATGCGCGTGGCGCGGGAGCTGATGTCGATCCGGGGTGTCAAAGCCGCCGACCTGCTCATATTTGCGGGTGGTAGCGTCAAATCTCCCGATGGCTCCAAGGTGCCCGTAACCATGATCGGCACCAAAGCGCCCGACTTCGCGGGTGGGCCGTGGCGCGTAAAGGAAGGCCGACCCAACGATATGCTACAGGATGGCGCGGTTTTTCTCGATTCTATGAATCCTGAATTCGGCAAGAACATCAAAGTGGGCGATCAGGTGGAGTACAACGGTCAGCGCGTACGTGTGGCCGGGCTTACGGCCAAAACCGAGGGGCTGGGCGTTTCTTACGGCTTCACGACTGTAGCGCGGGCCCGCCAGCTGGGCAATGTTCCCATCACCCGCGCCTCGGCGGTACTGGTGAGTTGGCAAAATGGCTTCACGCCCGAGCAGGTCGTGAAAAACATTAATGAACAAATTCCCGGCGTAACGGCCCGCACTGGACCGGATTACGTCGATGCGTCGTTCAAGTACTTCGCGACCAGTAGCGGCATTGTGGCTTCGTTCGGTCTGCTGGTGGTTTTTGCGGTTATCACCGGTTTCGCCATCGTGGGCCTGACGCTCTACTCCGCCATGAGCGACCGCATCCGCGATTATGGTACCCTAAAAGCCATCGGTGGCACCAATAACACCATTCGGCGCATAATCCTGTCCCAGGCGCTTATCTACGCGGTGCTGGGTTTCAGCATCGCTTACGGGCTTTTGATCGTGTTCATCAACGCCACCAAAGGTTCGCTCGATTTACAACTGACACCCATTCTCTCCTTTTCGCTAGTGGGCGTCACTATTTTCATCGCCGTGCTGGGCAGTCTGTTCGGGATGCGCAAGATTATCAAGCTGGAGCCGGCAGCGGTTTTTAGGGGATAGCTTTAATGAGTGAATGTGAGCATGATAGCATGAGTGAATAAAGTTTGGGTGTCGATAGCGGCGGATTTTTCAAATAAAAAGTATATGAAAATTTGTGCGAAGACTTGTCGATTTAGTTGGCTGGCAATTATTCTAATTGCGGCCTTTGGGCTTTTTACGTTAAGAAGTTACGCGCAATCTTTGAGTCTTGAAGAGGCGATTCAACAGGGGATGAGCAATCGGATAGAGGTGAAAAACGCCGCGCTGAGTCTTCGGAAGGCCCGGCAAGATTACAATCTGGCGATACAGGCCCTGCAATACCGCATGGGCGTGCCGCAGAGCAACTTGCTGGAACTCTCCCAAAACCTGACGGAAATACTGCAAGACACGCTGATAGTTCCTGCCGCACCGGAATCCTTAGGGACGCCCGATGTGTCGGCGCGGGCCGAGTTGCGGGCCGAAGATCTGAATTTGCGCACCCAGCAACTGACCGAAAACCGCGAACTGGCCGTGCGGCGACCTACGCAGTCGGCCTACGGCAACTATTCGGTTTTACAATTGAGCGAGAAGTTTAACCCTCTCCTGTCGGGTACCTGGTACCCTTTCAACTATTTGGGGCTGCATCTTGACATCCCGATTTTCGACGGCCGTCAGGTGCGGTTGGCATCGGGCGATTACCGGATCCGGCAGGAACTGAGCCGCAACACGCTCGAGCAGCTCCGGCAGGATTTTACCTACGAAATTCAGAATGCCCTCACGACGCTCTATCAATCCCGGCTCGACATCACCGACGCCCTGGCCAACGTCGCCCTCGCCCGGCAAGTGCTCGAAACCGACCTGTTTCGCTACGAAAAGGACGTGCTGATGCTCTCGGAGCTGAACAACACCCAGGCCACGCTACAAAACGCCGAGAATAATTACCTGACAAGTGTCTATAATTATCTGGTCGCGTTGGTGCGTTACCGTAAGGCGGCGGGGCTTTTGTAGGCGAGTCAATCGCCATAAGAACTTCCCTCCTCGTACGCTACCCCGCTTCTTGCGAATTTACCAAGAAACGGTCGCCCCGCGATCCCGATCAGCGCCGCCGCGGCCAACATCACCAGCCCGCAACCTATCCCCACGACAGGGGCGGAAAAATTGGTGTACAGCGGACCGGACAAATAGATGCCAAAGACGTCGGCTTGGTTACTGAGGGCCATGTAAAAGGCAAATTGTGCCCCAGCACTTTCAGACGACACAGGCTCATCAGGGCGGGTAGGGCGGCGATGCTGAAAATCGGCTCAAGGGTCTGACGGATGATCACGGCCGCCGTCGCGACGCGGGTGTCGGCCCAGAGCGGCTCTGCCGCCGAAAAGCCCGCGTGCATCAGGCCCATCGCCACCGCCACGATCAGCAGCATCTGGCGCGCGTCCAGGCGGTCCGATAGCCAGCCGCCGACCAGCGCCAATCCCACCGCCACTACCGCCCCGTAGGTACCACTCAGCACCGAAACGGAGGTGTCGCTCCAGCCTAGTTTTTGGATGAGATGCAGGAAATACACGCGCTGAAACAATCGCTCGCTCAGAAAAACGGCGGCCACCGCAAAAAATAGAAGCAGGCTTTGACGTGTCAGCAGGGCGCGCCTTAACTCCCGCAGTATCTTCACGAACGAAGTGTGCACGACCGACTCCGTTTGCCGCGCCACCCGGTGGAAAGCCAGCAACGCGTCGCCTGGCTGCTCGCGAATGAAAAAGGTCAGCACGGTCAGGCCCAGCAGCAGCCCAGACTGCACCATAGCGGCAGTTTGAAAACCCCCGCTGTGTAAAAGCAGGGCAAGTCCGGCCGCCCCAATGGCCTGCCCGGTGACCATGCCGCCCTTCATCAGGGCGTTGGCCCGCCCGCGTTCGGGCAACGGTACCACCGTAATGGCCAGTGCGTCGACGCTCACATCCTGTAAGGAAGCGAAGACGCCGTGAAACACGAAAGACCACATCAGCAGGTCAAAATCCGCCACGGGATCTTTGGTCAGAAAAAGTGTGAAAGAGGCCAGAAAAGCCAAACATTGCGCCGCAAGAACCCAGGGCCGCCGCCGACCCATCGCGGAGCTTTGATAGCGGTCGACCAGCGGTCCCCACAAGAATTTTACGCCCCAGGGCAGGCCAATCACGGCCCCGAAGGTGGCGATGGCGCGGGCGTCCAGTCCTTCGGCCGCTAAATAGTTGGTCACCGCCGTGAGGGCAAATCCCGAGGGAATGCCCTGCATGACGTACAGGTAAAAAAAGGAAAAGTAGCGAAGGGAACGGCTTTCCGAAAGTGCGGGCATAGAGGGTTAACTTTGAGCAGGGCAATATGTCCCAAAAATTTGAAATTAATTAACCACTTCAATACTATTGGGCGCGAGCACGACCGTAACAGGACTGTTAGAATTCAGGATTTTTGAAGACGCTCCAAAATGCTCAACAGCCAAAAGTCGCTGTCTGTGTTTTTTGATAAATAAAGTAAAAACCAAGCACTATTTGCGGGAGGTCAGACAATTTCTGGCTAAAATTGTATTCTTGAATTTTTGTAAAAACTACATTTGATGAAAAAGCAATTCCCTTTTATACTTACGCTATTACTGACCAGCACTACTCTGGTGCAGGCCCAAGCTACTGGATGGAAGCCCGTTGGCGACAAGATCAAAACCCAATGGGCCAGTCAGGTCGATCCGGCCAAGCCGCTGCCGGAATACCCGCGTCCGCACTTAATTCGTCCCGGCTGGCAGAACTTAAACGGACTTTGGGATTACGCCATTACGCCTAAAACGACCAGCGATACGCCACCCGCGAAGTTTGACGGTAAGATTCTGGTGCCCTTTGCCGTGGAATCATCGCTGTCGGGCGTGGGCCGCACGGTGGGTAAGGATAGTCTGCTGTGGTACCGCACGAGTATTCCTTTTTCCTCCAAACTAAAAAAAGAAAAAGCGCTGCTGCACTTTGGC
>JBBSSJ010000132.1:0-12485 GCA_038242095.1 Cytophagales bacterium | reverse complement strand
CCAGCGATTCTGTGATATTCTGAATGTCTACTTTGCGTTCTAAAAGCCGCTCGATGCCCTGCACGCCGCGCTGATCCTGTCCACCCAAAAAGGTAATCGCCGTGCCCTTGGACTCGGCGCGGGCCGTGCGACCAATGCGGTGAACGTAGTCTTCGGGGTCACGCGGCAGGTCGTAGTTGACCACGTGGCTAAGGTTGTCGATGTCAATACCGCGCGACAGCACGTCGGTTGCGACCAGGATGGGAAACGTGCGGTTCTTGAAATCGCGCAGGACGATTTCGCGTTGCGCCTGCTCCGAATCCGAGGAGATCCCCTCGGCCTTGAAACCCTTGCGGCGCAGAGCCCGCACGATGGAGTCGACCGATGACCGCCGCGAGGTGAACAGCACCATGCTGGGGTCTTTGGCTTCTTTGAGTAAATGGGTCAGGAGCGGCAGCTTTTGGTTTTCTCCGGCCATGTAAAACTGCTGGTCGATGCCAGCGGCGGGCTTGGAGACCGACAGCCGCACCTCAACGGGATCCTTCAAAATCTTTTTGGCGAATTCCGAAATCTTAGGCGGCATCGTGGCCGAAAACATCAGCGTTTGGCGGTCTTCCGGTACCGATTTCAGGATGGCGAGAATGTCGCCCACAAAGCCCATGTCGAGCATCCGGTCGGCCTCGTCGAGGATCAAAAACTTGATTTGGCTGAAATCTACGTAACCGAGCTGCATGTGCGCCATCAGGCGACCAGGTGTAGCGATGATGATGTCGGCTCCCTGCTCGAGCGCCTTGCGTTGCTGGTCCCACTCCGGACCCTTGGTGCCGCCGTAAATTGCAATGCTCGTAGCGTTACAAAAATAACCCAAACCCTGCACCTGACCGTCGATTTGGGTGGCTAATTCGCGGGTCGGCACGATGATCAGCACCGTGACTTTTTCCTGCGGATTTTGAGTAATGTAGTCGAGCGCCGGGATGAGGTAGGCGGCCGTCTTGCCGGTACCAGTCTGGGCGCAACCGATAAGGTCTTTGCCTTCGAGAATGGGGGGGATGGCCAGTTCCTGAATGGGGGTCGTCTGGCTGAAATTCATGGCGTCCACGGCGTTCAGAATGTCGCCGTGGAGGGCGAGGTCTTTAAATAACAAGGTTCAGTACATTAAAATAAGTAAATACCGACCTTGTTTCCCCGGCCAGTAAACCGCTTTGATTAGTGGCAAAGATACGGAAATATTTTGGGGAAAGTTGGGTGAATTTGTTGTCCAATGGAGCGCAGGTCAGCGGCCATGTTATGAAATTAAAAAAATGCGTTACAATTTTTGTGACGATGCAAAAATCTGTACCTTGTAGCAAAAGTTAACAACGCAATGTAGAAAGAAAATGGCTTTGCCCTCAACTCCCGCCACCGACCCGACTGAAGCATGCATAGCGTATTTTTCGTCCTTACTGGAATTAAGCGATCCCGCCATCGGTTTCCTGCGCAACCGGCTGGCCGTGCAAAGATTTAGCAAGGGTACCTTGCTGATGCCCGTGGGACGGGTCAACGCTGAAATCTATTTCATTCATGCGGGCCTTTTGAGGAACTACAGCCTGAACACGGACGGGAAAGACATCACGAACTGGTTTGCCCTGGAATCCAATATTATTTTCGACCCTCACAGTTACCGCAACCAAATTCCCAACCAGGACAACACCGAGCTGTTGGAGAGCTCGGTGTTGGTTTCGCTGAAATACGAAGACCTCAGAGACCTCTACCAACTCGATCCTCCCGCCCGTAGCCTGGGTCAGCGCATCACCGAAATGCAATTGCTTTATATGGCAAACCGGGTGAATCTTTTTCGCTCATTCAACAGCGAGCAGCGTTACCTGCAATTTCTTGAATTGTTTCCCGAAATGAGCGGACGCGTCCAGCACCAACATGTCGCCAGCTTCCTGAATATTTCCCGCGAAACGGTGAGCCGTATTCTCAGCAGTAAGATCAAGAAGAAATAACACTATTGATTTTCAGGTATTTGAATCGTACCGTTTACGTTTTATCACATAAAATTGTAATGAAGCGCACATGGATTTTTGCGTTAGGTCACATAATAGGACAAATAAATCTTATTTACTTTACAAAATTAAGAAAAAGAAAAGACCCCACCTCAGTTTGGCAACGTGCGCAGGGCCTTTTCGACGACAGTTCAAATATTTTTCAACATCTAAACCCGGTACAAATATAAGGGAGAGAAATTAAATGTGCGGTTTGTCCCGGAAAGTCCGAAGCAAATCGAAGCTATGCCAGCTTAACAGGCAGTCAAATCTTGATAAGTTTAACACAACTCAACCTTTACAATGAAAACAAATATCTTTCCCAGGGTGGCTATGGCCGCCCTCGCCGCTGTATCCTTTGCGGCTTGCCAACCAAGCTTTTTAAACGAGGGCCAATCCCCCAATCCAAACAAAAGTGCTCGTGAAAGCGCCGACTGGCTCAGCGACAGCCGCGTCGCCTACGGCTCGAGTATGGATGTGGAGACGTACACCTACCGAATCGTCGAGGATTACGGAAATGCCCCAACCAAAGAGATGACGCAGGTCAACGCCGCTCCCCGCCTACATCGGGGAAAAAATTGACTCAAGGCTATTGGAAGACGGCTCCCTGGAAATGAATACGGTGCAGCTTCAACCTCAACAACTGGACAAACTGCCGCCCGCCTTGCGCAAATGGGAAGAGTTGGGGCCTCATCTCACCGAATTGCGTAGTGGAAAAGCCACCTTTTATGACCAAAACCTCAAGCAAATTTCGCAACGTGCTTTGAAGTTTGTCAATTACTCTGCCCAAATCCAGGACATGCGCGAAGCGAGGGGGCTGCCAAAAAATGCGCCTCTGAACGTGAAAGAACCCACGGGGTATCCAAGAATGGACGCAAGTTCACTCCAAAAAATGATAGACGAAAGCGTAGGCGGCGTGAAGCAGTTGGGTAAGTACGTCGTGCAGGTACGGCAGAACGATTCTACCCCAGAATCGAAACACTATGTGCTTACTACCATTGATACTCGTTACGGGCGGTTGCTGAGTAGCCAAGTGTACGATGCGACTACGAATAAAATGCTGCTTCATTCCGCTTGTCGCTATAAGAACGAGAAAGAAGGTATAAAACTGGTCGGAGTGTACTCGGAAGCCCATAGCGATGACGCCCGTACGGGCGTGAAAGCGAAAGAAATCCGGTACGAAACCATTCTCGACGCTCAGTTTGTCAACAACATTTAATCTTAAAAAATCATGAAAACGAATAACACAATTCTGAAAAGTGCCTGGCTTTTCTTGCTGGCGGCACCTCTGGTGGGTAGTGCACAAACTCGCGACGTGGACTGGATACACGGCTTCGGAGGCGGGGCACCTTCGTGGGAAAATGTTCAAAATGGGTATCAAAATGCTAACTATTATCTCGGGATGCAAACCAGAACGGGGTATATCACCAACAGCGGAATCCCCTATATGGGCAATCACATTCGTACGTCGAATACCGGAGGCTCTAACAAAATTTCGATTGCCCACAGCATGGGTGGAACCGCCGTGCGCGATGTGGACCTATCGTATCCTACCCATTGGGCCGGGAACCTGACCGTCGGTGCTCCCCTACGTGGAGCTAAACTCGCTCCTGCCACCCAGAATGGCAGTACCCAGGCCTTTATCAATCATGGTATAGACGAACTGATGCGCGGTCCCAGCGTGGGATCTAATGTGATTATTTTTACAAATCCTGCAATTGGGATAGGAATTTCAGCTTTTGGTGGAATAATCGGCAAACACTCCAATGATATTGCCGGAGCTATCGTGGATGCTATCAAGAATAGCCTTGGGTTCACCTCTCCTTCGCAAACTGTCGATGATTTGAACCCTAATGGTAGCTATATGAGTAGCGTAGTCAACCAGGGAACAAGTACTCCGAAAATTAATATATGGGGTAACGAAGATAACCCCATACTATGGCGGGTCGCGAGTTCATACGGCGCGGATGGCGACGACCAGCCAGGTGTTAATGCCTACAACGATGCGGTGAGTGCTTATCAGGTCGAAGCAAATACGTACAACACACTGAGTTATGTTTTCTTTCCCTTTTGGGGCCTGCATCAGTGGAAGCGTCGCTGCTGGCAGAGGGGGGCTGATTGGATACGGGATGAGTCGAACGCTGCCTGGCGAGTGCTGGTTGGGGCAGGGTACACCGTCTCGCAGCAAGTGCAAGTGCTTGAATACGACTTCCAATGCGGCGATCAGGCACAGTTTTGTGATGGCGTCGATCCGAATTGCAACGACGAGGCCTGCCTGCAATGGGTCACCCGGACGGTCGATGCATACGTGCCGGATTTTTCCGACGGCATCGTACCTGGCTACTCGGCTCGCAACGAAGGTGGTGCCTGGCGTGGGCATATTGTTGAGGCGCAGCATATCAACCACCGGGAGATGCTGGTGTACGATAAAATAAAGTATACCCTTAACCCAATTTTCGATGGGTCCAACACAAATGGCCAAACCATTTTTACGATCGGTCATTAATGAAAGAACTGATAATTTTTGTTTCGATGGTTGGCATGTTCTCCTGTAAAAAGCTAGAAGATCATGTACTGAAAGATGGGAATGGGGTGGTCACACGACTACCCCATCTCTGGAAGTCCTCCACCAGCCTGGATGGAAAGTTGAACGGAAGTATGTACGCTCAACATATCTACGATGGTCGCTACGTGCTGGCCTCCGAGCGGACGACATCATCTGGGTCTGGGCAGTCTATCGCCGAGGGGTTGTCGCTCAAGCGGCTGGATGACGGCGAAGACGCCTGGGTTTGGAACGATCGATTTCTTCCGAACGAGTCGGCCGACGTGCGCAATTATAAGGTGTACGCTTACCAGAATATGCTCTTTTACAAGAATGGTCACCGATTTTACTGCATCGACCAAGAAACCGGAAGAACGCTATGGAAAAAGCAATGGGGGGGGGGCTTCGATAGCCAAATCACCACTTCGGGATTGGGGGCACACTTTTATTTCACCGGGACGAACCCTGAGCTATACGCAAAAAACCGTTGGGAGGAAAGCATTTATCAAGGGGACATGGCTTCGGGCGAAGTGCGGGAGATTGCAAAGCTGAAAAGTTTTCCCGATAGCGTTTGGCATGACCCGAGTGGTTTTGACTGGATCGCCAGGGGCAGGAGTATCAAGCCATTTGTCAGAGGTACTGACACGATGCTGCTAGTCAGCTATGACTTGCCTGACATACGGCCGTATTATCAGAATACGCCAACTGTTGGATATTTTGGCCTTTACAACCTCGCGCAAAGAAAGTGGGTTTATGAACGAATGCCTATGCTCAGTGACATAAAAACGAGCCTAAAGTCCGAAGTGGGTGTAGGTAACTGGCCGAATATTATTGGTAATAAAGTTTATTTCGCCGTTGGGATGTGGGTGGGCTGTTACGAACTAATGACAGGCAAGCGGGTTTGGTTCCAGCGAATTACCCCGGCTAGTTTATTCACTGATTTGATCGCAGCCGAGGGAAAACTACTGGCCAACGGACAGAACGCCAAACTCTACGCTATCGACCCCGATACGGGCCGCATATTTTGGGTTCGCAGGTCAAGTGGGATTAGCAGCGCCCTACACTACCAGGATGGCGTGGTGTATTACATCGAAACGAATATCCTGATTGCTACCAGAGTAGCGGATGGCAAAGTACTATGGGCGCTCGACTGTCCCGATGCCTACACCGAGAACCGCACCGACTCCTGGCTGACAGGCTTCGTGACGGGTATGTCGGGCAAAAATGGGCAGAAGGGGCGTATTTTTGTAAGCAGCCATTTGAACGTGTACTGTTTTGAGGCGGCGCAATGAAAAAACTACTGTTACTTGCTGTGGTTGGTATTTTGTTTTCCTGCCAAAAGCCAGGGGATGAAGTACTAAAAGATGGGAATGGGGTAGTCACACGACTACCCCATCTCTGGAAATCATCTACTTCTCCTGACGGAAAAATAATGTCGGGCTTAATGGCCCAGCATATATACGATGGAAGTTACCTTCTTTCGGCGCAGAGGGCGGTTCAGGGTGGAGACAATTATCTTCCTGATAACCTAAGCTTTAAAAGCATCGATAGCGGCGAGAATGCTTGGGTTTGGAATGATCGATTTACTTCAAAGGAATCCGATTTTATTACCAACTATCATATCTACGCTTACCAAGATTTGCTTTTCCTGAAAAATTCATTCAGGTTTTACTGTATCAACCAAAAAACTGGAAAAACAGTATGGCGTAAGGAATGGGACCGTAACTTCGATAGTCAGATTACAATGGAGTCAGATTACAATGGAAGGATTGGGAGAACACTTTTATTTTCCTGGCACATCACCCGAGATATACGCAAAAAAACTGTTGGGAAGAGAGCACTTATGAGGGCGACATGGCCACGGGCGAAGTTCGTGAAGTTGCCAAACTAAAAGTCCTCCCTGATAGTGTTTGGTATGATCCCAGCGGATTTGATTGGATTGCTCGGGCAAGAAAAATAAAGCCATTCATCCGGGGAGGAGAAACTTTTATCTTAGTCAGTTATGATCTGCCTGACATTCGTCCCTACTACCAAAACACCCCCGTTTCGGGCTATATTAGTCTTTACAATCTTACACAACGCAAGTGGGTGTACGAGCGAATGCCGATGCTCAGTGATGTGAAACTAGGAGTCGAGTCAGAGGCGGGTGGTGGCAACTACCCTAATATTATTGGGAGCAAGGTGTACTACGCCGTCAATATGTGGGTAGGATGTTATGAACTTATGACGGGTAAACGGGTGTGGTTCCAACGCATCACACCGGCAAGTTTATTCAGCGACATGATCGTGGCCGAGGGCAAAATCCTGGCTAATGGTATGAACGCCAAGCTGTACGCCATCGACCCCGTGACAGGCTACGTACAATGGAAGCAGCGTTCCAGCGGCATTGGCAGTGCGCTCCACTATCAGGACGGGGTGGTCTATTACATTGAAACCAATGTGCTGGTCGCCACCCGAGTCTCGGATGGTAAAGTGCTTTGGGCATTGGATTGTCTCGATGCCTATACGGAGAATCGGCCAGACTCCTGGTTTCAGGGATTTGTAACGGGCATACCGGGCAAAAACGGCAAGAAGGGACGCATCTTTGCAAGTACGAATTTGAACGTTTACTGTTTCGAGGCGACACAAGGAGACGCCTTGGCGTCGGTGCGTAATGGCCGGGGCCGCTTGTGCAATTCATTCATTCTGGCAAATAATTATAAAAAAAAGGCCGTGCTCTGTACTAGGAGCATGGCCTTTTCTGTATTCACCAGCTACTAAAAGCCGGATAGTAGTAGGGTTGCAAGGCGGTTGATATAACCATGGTTTGGTAGCCAGTGGGCGTTATTGAACCTGATTCAAAGTTTAGACTGATCCGCCAGATACTTTTTCAAGCGACATCCCAACCGGAAACCTCCTTACAGGCAACCGCTTTAATGAGGCGGATGTTGTTGAACGCCTCGACGACTCGAATGTTTTCAGGCGGAATAATGCCCCGCCGAATCCAGTTGGTAATCACGTTAGTACTACTCAGACCGAAGCGTTTGGCGTATTCTTTGGTAGTTACCCAGTCGGCCAGGTCGATGCCTTCTCCCTGGAGTACCAGGAAGTTCATGGCCTCCTCCCGCGCTGCTTTTGACACCGCTATTGCATTACTTAACACATCGTTTGCGTTTTCTATAGTTGTCTCAATGCGTGGCTGATTATTTTAGTACTGTTCTTAATTTTTGGATCACTTCCTTAATTTTCAAAATTTCGTCCAATATTTCATTTACTTCTCCTTCTGTAAGCATACTACCAAAACCACTGAGCATTTTTCAAGTTGTGTATTAGCTCGTTCCAGCCTAGCGATGAATAGCTCAATCTTTTGCGGCACTTCGAAGGGTTGTTTTTTAAAAATTTAAATGGTTGGGTGGCTGCTCGTCCCGTCACAGAATACTGACGCCTCATGCCAACACCATTACCCGAAATGTCCCGGTGAAGTTGAGGTTCAAATCATTCTTTGCTTGAAATATGCTAATTTACGTTTCTTTTAAACTTCCTGACTTCCTGCATCACGCGCTATGAAACGCCGTACTTTCATCAACGCCACCTTAGCTGCCACGGGACTTGCTGCTATTTCGCAACCCACAAGCGAGGCGGCCCCATTGCAAAAAGCCGTCCCCGGCTATTCTCTCAAAATCCTGGCGACCAACTGGGGCTACCGCGGGACGCTAGACGCACTTTGCGCGGACGTCAAAAAGGAAGGTTACGATGGTCTGGAACTCTGGTGGACCGACGATCCCACCGCTCAGCGCGCGATGTGGGACGCGCTTAAAAAGCACGATTTGTCCGTCGGGTACCTGTGCGGTGGCAGTCAGGCGGATTTCGCCACGCATTTGGCAGCCTTTAAGAAAGCCGTCGATGCGGCCAGCGCGCCGGGCGAGGTGAAGCCGCTGTACATCAATTGCCACAGCGGTCGCGATTTCTTTAGGCCGGCCCAAAATCAGGCCTTCATCGATCATACCATTCAGGCTTCGGAAAGTAGCGGTGTTCCCATTTACCACGAGACCCACCGAAGCCGGATGCTTTTTGCGGCCCCGATAGCTCGCAACTACCTTGAGCAAAACCCAAAACTGCGGCTGACGCTGGATATTTCGCACTGGTGCAACGTCTCCGAGTCGCTCTTGCAGGATCAGCCCGATACCGTCGCGCTGGCCCTCAGCCGCACCGACCATATCCACGCCCGCGTCGGCCACGCCGAGGGGCCGCAGGTCAGTGATCCGCGCGCGCCGGAATGGAAATCGGCCGTCGACGCGCACCTGGCCTGGTGGGATGCCGTGGTGGCCGAGAAGAAACGCGCCGGCAAGCCCCTCACGATCCTCACCGAGTTTGGCCCGCCCAACTACCTGCCCACGCTGCCTTTTACCAACCAGCCCGTTGCCGATCAGTGGGCCATCAATGTGTACATGATGCAGTTGCTTCGGGCACGGTATGCCTGAGTAGGCGGCATTTCAAATTTTTAAATTTTTTGTTGGGTAAAATTCTTTGGAAATATTCTTTCAAAGAATTTTCGATTATTTTTATGGTGTATGAGGACTATTATTGCCTATGAAAAACTTTTTACTCGGAATCTTTCTAATTCTACTCCTCAGCACCTGCGTCGATCCCTACGACCCCAAACTGGTTGGCGGCGAGAAATACCTGGTTTTTGAAGGAACGCTGACCGATGCTCCCGGCCCTTACCGCTTCGCCCTGACGCTCTCGGCGGGCTACAACAGCACCGAAAGCGTGTACGAGGAGCGGGTAATGGGGGCAAAAGTATCCGTGACCGACGAAAAAGGCACCCGCACTGATTTCATTGATGACGGCCTGGGCAACTTCGACTCGCCCGCCGGGTTTCGGGGACAGGTTAGCAGCGAATACTTCCTGACTATAGACTATGACAACCAAACCTACCGCTCCGATTCCGAATTACTCCGGCCCGTACCACCAATCGACACGGTGTATTCATCCTTTCGGCGCATCCTGACGCCGGGCACCAAGCTCAGCGGTGAGTTTCCGGTTTATTTGGACTTGAACGATCCAGGAGGGGCAGAGAATTACTACCAGTGGGATTGGGTGCATTATTACCGACCCATTGGCTGCGTGCTTGAAAATTTGAGATGGCGGCGTTGCTGTACCATCTGCTGGAATATCGTTAGTAGCACGGGGCAGGTTATTATTGGGGCAGATCGGCTGGTGGACGGGAGGCGGCTAACCGGACAGAAAATCGCTACCGTACCTTTCGACGATGTTTCACCATATTACCTAAAAATTGGGCAACAATCCCTTAGTCGAGGCGCGTATCAGTATTGGTTGGCAGTGCGTAACCTGACGGGCAACGTCGGTAGCGTTTTTGATATACCTCCGGCGCCCCTCGTTGGTAATCTGCACGAAGAGAAATCGAGCGGCGCTCCGTCAGGCGGTCGCCTGATTCTGGGCTATTTCCAGGTGTCTAGTCGGATAGAAAAAATTGTTTATATCAACCGATCCCTCGTTCCGGTGCAGCCTTTCACCAAAACTGTTTGGCCTTTTAGGCCTATTTGTTTTCCGTGTGAAGAGGGACTTTATCGCACGGGAAAGAAGCCGGAGGGCTGGCGGGAGTGATGCAGTGTTTCGCTTTCTACTCTTTCCAAATACTACTTATCACCATAATGCCCCCGAGCCGCTACTATAATCACTGTAATAGTTTGCTCGATAACCTGATAAACCAGCCGATGCTTTTTATCCAGTCGCCTTGACCATAGCCCCGCCAGATCGTGCTTCAAAGCCTCAGGTTTGTCAATTCCGTGATATGGGTCTTCCCCTAATTACATAAATATCTTTTCAATCCGCTTTACGATCGCTTTGTCGCCGGATTTTTTGAAAAACGTCAAGTCTTTACGCGCTGTTTCCGAAACGGCTACACGATATCGGCCCATATGTCCCTGAGGTCGCTAATGCGGGTGATTCTGCCGGATTTTACGTCATCGATACCCTGTTTGATGGAGGCGAGTACGGCAGGATCGGAGAAATAGAGTGCTGTTTCGGCATTTTCGTCTACTGGCGTGAGCAGAACGGGCTTGCGATTCTTGCCCCGGTGGATGATGACGCGCTCAGTCTCGGCCAAATCGAAGTAAGTTTTTTGGTTTTCCCGGAACTCTCGGGTGGTAATTATTTTCATCGGTGTAATCATTTGTGTACACAAATATAATAAGAGAATACGTTTTTCTGGCGGGTGTAGCTAAATTAGATTTTCTTTTGTTTCTTCACTGCTCAACGGCTTACGAATGATAAAACGCTACCTACTACTCTTCCTCTTCCCCTTTCTCGCCAGCTGCGTCGATCCCTATGACCCGAAGCTAATAGGCGGCGAAAAGTACCTGGTCTTTGAAGGTACCCTCACCGACGCCCCCGGCCCTTACCGATTCGCCCTGACGCTCTCGGCAGGCTACAACAGCATCGAAAGTGTATACGAAGAGCGGGTGCAGGGCGCAAAAATCTGGGTGACTGACGGTGCAGGCACCCGCATTGATTTCATTGACGACGGTCAGGGTAATTTTGATTCGCCTGCCGGGTTTCGGGGAAAAGAAGGGCGAATTTACACGCTGACGGTTGATTACGACAACCAAACCTATCGCTCCGATCCCGAAACGCTGCGACCCGTGCCGCCGATTGATACGGTTTATACCTCCTTCCGGCGAATTGCCACGCCCGGCACCAAAATCAACGGCGAATTTTTGGTCAATCTGGATGTCGATGACCCTATTGGCGAAAACTACTACCAATGGGATTGGGTACACTACGAGCGACCGAACTTTTGCATCATAATAAACGCCAGCGGAGTCAACTACTGGAAGCGTTGTTGTACCCCCTGCTGGAACATCGTCAACAGTGCGGGCAAAATTCTTATCGCCTCCGATCGACTCGTGGATGGGCGGCGGCTGACGGGGCAGCAGATCGCCGCTGCGCCTAACGACGATTTTTCACCATATTACATCAAAATCGGCCAACAGTCACTCAGCCGGGGCGCGTACCAATATTGGCAGACGGTGCGCAACCTGACGGGCAACGTAGGGAGCGTCTTCGACATTCCTCCGGCTACGCTGACAGGAAACTTGCACGAGGAAAAAGGGGGTGGCCGCTCTATTCTGGGTTATTTCCAGGTGTCAAGCCGGAAAGAAAGAATTCTGTACATCAGCCGCTTTCTTGCTCCTTTACAACCATTTGCGCCAACGGTATTTCCATACCTGCCTACTTGCGAACCTTGTAAAGAGAGCCTTTACCGCACCGGAAAGCAACCCGAAGGCTGGCGGGAGTAAGGTAAATGCCCTTTCAATTTGCTACTTAGACATTTAACACAACCACAACTGCATGAAGTCACGCTACGCTCTCGCTTTTTTCCTGCTCCTCCCCATTAGTCTGCTAGCCCAAAACACCTTCCGGCTAACGGGCTACGTGCGCGATACGGCCAACCGTCCGTTGGCGGGGGCGGCGGTGCTGGTGCTTGAAGCGGGCTACGGGTCCACCGCCGATGCGGCGGGCTACTACGCCGTGCGGGTACCCAAGGGTTTGCAGACGATTCAGTTTTCGCAAACGGGCTACCAAACCCGGCAGCGGAGTCTCACCGTTCAGGCCAACGACACGCTGAACGTCCAACTCGAAGAGCGCGTCACGCTACTGCGTGAGGCCATCGTCACGGGGCAGCAGCCAGGACAGCAGGTGCGGAGTACCGCCGTGGGCCTGACGACCATCTCGATCAGGACGCTGCGCAACCTGCCCACGCTGCTGGGCGAACTCGATGTGCTGCGCTCGGTGCAGATGCTGCCGGGTGTGAGCAGCGTGGGCGAGGCATCCACGGGCTTCAACGTCCGGGGCGGGGCTGCCGATCAAAACCTGATTCTGCTCGATGAAGTGCCGCTTTTCAACGCGCAACATTTGCTGGGCTTCCTGTCAGT
>JBBSSJ010000131.1:0-12596 GCA_038242095.1 Cytophagales bacterium | reverse complement strand
CGTTTGGTCGTGACCAGAATGACGCCGTTGGCACCTCGTGCGCCATAAATGGCGGTGGCCGAGGCATCTTTGAGTACCTCCACGGAGGCAATGTCATTGGGGTTGATAAAATCGATGGGGGTACTGCCGTTGGCCAGATCGGTGGCATTGAGAATCACCCCGTCGATGACATAGAGCGGGTTGTTGGCCACACTTACTGAGGTATTGCCGCGAATACGAATGTTGGCCCGCCCGCCGGGACGCCCCGAGTTAGTCGACACGTTGACCCCGGTAATGCGTCCGCTGAGGGCCTGGTCGAGCGAGGCTACCGGCCGCTCCCGCAGCGTTTCCCCTTTTACCGTGCCTACTGCCCCGGTAAGATCCGACTTCTTCTGCACGCCGTAGCCAATCACGACTACCTCGTCCAGCGATTTATCGTCTACGCTCATACGGATATCGAACTGGGTTTTGTTGCCGAGCACGATTTCCTGGGTGACAAAACCCACGAAACTAAAAACCAGCGTCTGGTCGGTGTCCTGAACGTCCAGCTCGAAGACACCCTCCCCGTTGGTCGTCGTACCGCGGGTAGTACCTTTCACCACGACGCTCACCCCAGGCAGACCGGCATTGTTTTCGTCCGTTACGGTGCCGCGGATCAGGCGTTTTGGAGATTCTTCCGGTCTTTCCGCCAGCGCCCGGTCAAGCGCATTCCATCGCGGTGCAGATCCCGTCGGGATGTTCTCCGCGCTGGCTTTTGTTTCGGCCTTGTCCTCAGCCGGCTCCTTTAAAGGATGTGCTGGGATGGCCTCGCTGATGACGAAAGTATTTTTACGAATCTTTTTTACCTTCAAGCTGGCGGGGGTGAGAATCTTCGTCAAATTGCTTTCCACGGACTGCATGTAATCGATTGCTTGCGCGGGAACCGTTCGGCTGGCGACGAGCCGATCCTCAAAAACGATCTCCACCCGGTAGTGCTCCTGCAATTCAAGCAATACGGTTCTGAGCAGAGCCGTAGAAGGCACGGCTGGCGCGATAGTTCTGGATTGCGGGAGGTAGGCCAGCGCTTGGGATAATCCGGGTAGAGGCAGCTGACTAGCAACCAACAAAGCCAGACTCGCGGATCGAACAAAAAGGGGAAATTTGGACATATTTATAAAGGTTTGGAGTTGAATTCCTGACTATTCAAAATAATGCTACCGTTTTGTTTTTTAATTTCAAGACCAAGGACCTCGCGCAGAATGTCCAGCAGATCGTCGGCGTTTTGCGCTTTGAAGTTTCCGGAAATGGTTCGAGCGGCCGTCGCCTCATTCCCGGGTAGCGCCTTTACACCGAAGTTTTCGGCAAGAATGGCGCAGATTTCGAGTACCGAAGTATTGTCGAACACGAATCGCTGTTCTTTCCAGGCCGCTTGTAACTCTGGCCGAGCAGAGCGTTGTAGTTTGAGATTACCCTCCGAACTGAATGTCACCAGTTCTCCCGGTTTCATCAGGAGCTTTTTCCTCCGCGCATTCTTCTCATAATCCAACCGGATTTTTCCTTCGCGGAGGGCGACTTTGGTACCCCGGGGGCGGGCAAACACCGTGAACTCGGTACCCAGCACTTCGACCTGAAAATTCTCGGCCGTTTTAACCACAAACCGTTGGTTTGTGGAGGTATGCCGTACCAAAAACTCCGCTTCGCCCGCCAGACTTATAGACCTTACCTTTTTATCAAAACCGAAGCGCGGAACGGTCAAAGTCGAATTGGCATTGAGCGTCACCCGGCTACCGTCGCTGAGCAGAAATGTGCTGGATTGGCCGTAATAAGTTCGGTAGGTTTTGTATAAAATTGGATCACGTAGCAGCCAAATACTAATCGTTAGGAACAGGGTGATGGACGCGGCTATTTGCCAAAACCGAAACGAGGACCACCAACTTCTATGTCCCCGAAGCGGAGAATCTGACGGTTGCTTGGCGACCTGATTATCAATTTTTTCAGATAAAAGGGTAAATGCTGTTTCAGAATTAGGAATGTATTGGGGTGACTGCCGCTCACACTCGTAAAGACATTGGTAAAAAACTTCGGAATTTTCCTCCTGAACGAGCCAGGCCTCGATAGTTCGCTTTTCCAGCGGGGTACTTCGGCCCGCCAGATAGTCAAAAATGGTTTGTTTGGGAACAGGATGTTTCATGCGCTAAGGGTTCGGCTTTAATGCCGATGGCTAGGAGGGATAGTGTGTTACGCTAAAAGGAAGAACAGGCAAGCGGTCAGCCATTCGCCCCGCAGGGCTTCCCGCAGATGGCGCAAGGCTTTTGACATGTGCGCCTCTACGGTTTTTGGTGAAATGCTGAGTTCCTGCGCAATTTCCTGATACTTTTTGTCCTCGAAACGGCTCATCATAAAAACCCGCTGGCATTGGGCGGGTAGTTTGGCAATAGTCTCGTTGACCTTCAGATATAAGTTGTTGAACTGAATTTCGGCGTCGGGGCCCGGTGTTTGAAAATCGGGTTGTGTCTCGCTAAAGGCATCTAGGGAACAAAAACGGCCAAATTCCCGGCGGAGATAGGTGAATGCCTCGTTACGAACCGAACGGAAGAGATAACTTAGGTAGGACGGCATGACGCGCTTGTGAGCTTCGGTCTTGTAGAACTGGAAAAAGACTTCGCCAACTAAGTCTTCGGCGATTTGCCGGGAATAGACGAAGCGCACTGCATGGCTGCATAATGGGCCGTGGTAGCGCCGAAAAAGGAGTTCCAGGCCCATCCGGGCATCTTCCTCAAAGGCCCGGCGTAGCGCTGACTCCACCTCGAGGGGACGGATTTTTACTTCATCATCCCTGGAAGGGCCATGCAGTTCTGAATCTTCGCGGTCAGGTAGTGGCTGTATCATGTTCTATTTTTTCACCATTTATTACCATGACTCGGAAGATGCTTTTTACCCTTAGTGATCAGGGGAAATAAAATTAAGTCAAATAGAATAAAGAGACTGAAAAGGGATTGCGCGATGCGCAGGACTATTCTTATTAAGCACAACTACCGTTTTGCCGACTGCATGATTTTCTCTGCCGCCCGAAGGTCGTAATCGGCATTTTTCTTTTTGTGAGCCAGTAGTTTTTGCACCGCCGGAAAAGCCAGACTGGCGTCGGGGCCAAGCTGCTCCAAAACGTTCAGCGCCTGAACGCGCGCCATCTGAATATCACTGCTCAGGGCAGCGGTCAGGGTTTGCACGGCTTTCGCTTTTTCGCCCAGCATGGTGAGTGCCTCAGCGGCAGCAATGCGAACACTAATTTCTTTATCGTCGAGGAGTTCAAGTAAATCGTACTTGGCGGGGGTGGCGTGTTGCCCCAAAATAGTGCAGCCCGTCACCGCCCAGTAGCGCACAATGGGGTCATGGTCTTCCAGCATTTTCATGATTTTAGCGAGATTTTTGGGGTCGCCCAATGAAGCTATCTCGGCGGCTGCCAACACTTTTTTAACTTTATAATGTCCGCTTCGCGCGTAGTCGTAAAGGGGAATTATGCCCGAGATTTCTTCCATCATGGCCTCGGGCAGGAAACCCACGTCTTTGCTTTCAATGACGTAGTCGTGATTGGCCTTACGCATCCGTTTCAGTATGGTTTTGTGTTTGGGATCCCCCGCCAGATTATTGACATCGTCCGGGTCGGCGTCTACGTCAAATAGCTCTTCGGCGGGCTTGGTTTCCCAGAACTTCCGCTGCACGTCGTTGAGTGTTCCCGCTTTGTAGGCGGCCTCCCAAGATTGCATCGAGGGCGCTTTCCAAAGGTAGGCGATGTACTGCCCGTAGATTTTGTGCGGCATATAGTTGCGGATGTAGCGGTACCGCTTGTCGCGCAGGCCACGCACCAAGTCGATGCGCTCGTCCATCCGGCCCCGGAACGCATGGGCGTATTGGCGTTCAGGCGCCTTCTGCTGGCCCAGAAATGCTTTGCCCGGCATGTATTCGGGTACCTTCACATCCGCCAGGCCCAGTACAGTCGGTGCGAAATCAAGAAACGTTACAATTCGGTCGGTCCGGCTACCCGGCGTGCCCGGTGCGAGGCAAGCGTATTTCCTGGGAAAACGAACCACCAGTGGAATGTGCAGTCCCGACTCGTACATGAAACGCTTGCTGCGGCCCAAGACCCCGCCGTGGTCGCTGTAATAAAAAACGACAGTATGATCTGCTTCCCCTGATTTTTCCAGGTCGGCCAGGAGCTGGCCGACTCTGGTATCCATGTCTTCGACTTTATCGTAGTACTGCGCCCAATCGTGCCGCATTTCGGGGGTGTCGGGGTGGTAGGGTGGGAGCGTCACCCTGGCGGGATCATGGCGTAGCTTGTTGCCGGGCGTAGCGGTATGGATCGAGCTTTCGTGCGAAATCTCGATGTTGAAGACCGCAAAAAACGGCTGTCCCGATTTTTGGTTCAGGTAGGTAGCATGCTGGCCCGACTCGTTCCAGGCTTCCTCCTGATCCTGCGTGTTGTAGTCTTTTTTGGCATTGTTGGAAGTGTAGTAGCCCGCCTCGCGCAGATATTTCGGGAAGAATTTCACGAAGTCAGGCACCGGATACGTACTGCGCATATTCTCAGTACCCAGCGCGGGCGGGTACATGCCGGTAACCAGACAGGAGCGCGTGGGCGCGCATACCGGCGCGGTGGCGAAAGCATTGGTGTATAAGGTGCCCTGTGTCGCCAATTTGTCAATATGGGGCGTAGTGGCAAACGTGTCGCCATACGCGCCAATCAACGGGCTGTTATCCTCACTCACAATCCAAAGAATGTTCGGCGGGGGCAACCTTTGCCGGTCCGACGCTTCGGGTTTGGTGGTTTGTGCTTTTACAAAGCAAGAACATCCCAAAATAAAGAGGACGGCTATAGTAACTGATCTCATATCGCAAAAAGGGGCAGAGCAGGCTTCCTATTTAGCGGTAGAAAGGGTATTTTTATAGAAAACTACTAACCCCCATGCCCTACCTCATCCTTGACACCGAAACCAACGGACTACCGCAATCGTATCATTTGCCTATCACCGATCTGCCAATTGGCTGCGCCTGATTTCGGTAGCCTTAGCGCTGTTCGACGAGGTAGGGAAAGAACTAAATCGCCGCTCCGCCCTTGTGAAACCCGACGGCTACCACTGGAATCGCGCATCCATGGCATCCCTCCCGAACAAGCCGACCATGAAGGCAAACCGATCGTTGACGTACTCAACCAATTGCGGCCCGATATCGAACGCGCCGACGCCTGGCTGGGACACAATATCGAACCAGCCGAAAGGTGACGCCCAATGGAGCCGATTTGCGGCTGGATGATTTATATAAAGTTTTGATGGGTCAACCGATGCAAGACTTGCACGATGCCACCGCCGATATGCTGGCCATAGCGGCCTGTTTCTTTAAAATGAAGAAGCGGGGATGTTTCTAAACAATCAACCTGGACAGCGTTCGCTTATCTAAAAAACCTCAAATCCCAAAGTAACCTGCCACAGGCTGGTTTTAGAAGTAAACCGGGCATCACTACTCACTTTATCGAGTTTTATGGCCGACACGTCAGTCAGTGAGCCCTCATAGCGCACATCAATTTTGAACTTTTTCAGGTCGACTCCCACGCCCGCCTGATATCCAAACACGGCCCGTTTCAGGGTCTCATCGAGCGGCTGATTGGTGTAGTCTTTGATAGTTTCGGAAAGTTTGCCGCCCTCGGCGATGGAAAACGAAGCAAGCGGACCGGCGTAGAGCCGCAGTATTCGTTTAAGATTCACCCCCACTAGAAAAGGCAGGTCGATGTTGGTGGTTTTAAAGTCGATTTTGACTTTTTGCGGGATCGTGCCGGCGGCGGCGCTGCTTTGCAGAAGGTCGAAGGTGCCACCGTTGGCCGAAACCAAAACTTCGGGCTGAACGTAGAATGTTCGGCCAATGCGAAGCCATACTCCGCCCACCAATCCCGTGGAGGATGCGCCGTTTTGTTGGAACTGGTTGAGAATAAGCGAACCCACTGGATTGACGGTCGAAAACTCGGCATTGTCGATTTTCAGATTTGAGAAATTAGCCCTCAAGCGGATTCCTGAGTGGAAAGCTTTGCCCTATTTCCTGAGTGCGGGGTTCTGCGCGGCGACTATAGTGGAGCACAGTAACAGAAGCGGTAAAATGGATAGCCGAAGATTTTTCATGACCCCAAGATAGGGGTTATAGTAGTTAAAAATCTAGGCTGTAAAGTCTTGGCTATTGTTTGGTTGATGCTACTTAGCCGTTGGAAAAGTTCCGTCAACGCTGACAGCGTTATGTTACTCCTCCACAATCGGTTTCCCTTCATAATTCATCTTGATGTAAGGTACTGTCTCTGTCTCATCAATCACGTAGCCCCATTTCTTGACGTATTCAAGGCCGGGCAGAAACTTGTCCTTCCTTTCGCGCAACACTTTGTTCAACCGCTTGTCGAGGTCGGTTTGCAGTTTAGCCGCTTTGGAATTACCGATCAGGTTATTCATTTAAACGGATCTTCCCGGTTATCGAACAATTGCCACGGGCCGTTCAGGTCACGGGTGTAGGTATATCGCGGTGTGACGATGCCCCGGTACTCTTTGCCTCCTTTATCACGCGGCCACTGGCCGAAGGGCTGTACGCAGGAAATAAGCGTTTCCTCTACCTTACTTTTGGCCTTCCCTTCAAACACTTTGGGAAAATCGACGCCTTCCACAGAATTAGGAACAACGATTCCGCTCATTCCCAAAAAAGTAGGCATAATATCGGGAGTGTTCAGCAGCGCATCGGAAACCACACCGCCCTTACCCAGGACAGCTGGATAGTGCAGCAAAAAAGGCACCCGAATGCTTTCTTCATAGGGTTGCTGCTTATTCCACCAGCCTTGTGAACCCAGCAGGTCGCCGTGGTCGGACGTGAAAATCAGGATCGTACTTTCCTCGATTCCCGTGTCTTTGAGCGTTTGCCAGAGTCTCCCGACATTGTCGTCGATGGCCGCCATATGAGCGTAATAGCCGCGCAGACTTTTGATAGCTTCCTCCCGCTTATCGGCGGGGACGTTCTCACGCAGGATAATCTTTTTGTTCTCGAACATTTTCCGGTATTTCTCCGGGGCAGTTTGGTAAGGGTCGTGCGGCGCACCCATCGAGACTAAAAGCACGAAAGGCCGGTCTATCTTCGACTTTTCCCATATGTAGCCCATGGCATCGTCGGTTTGTTGGGTCACATCGTAGCCGTCCCAAACTTTCTTCTCCGGCGAATCGCCTGCGTAGTATTCCGAGTGGTTATAGTTGTGGGTACATTCCCGCACTTTCCAATAATCGAAACCCTGGTGCCGCGTGGCCGGAATGTAGCTCCGCCGGCCGTGGCCGTCGATGTGCCATTTGCCAATGTAGCCCGTCGCGTAGCCGTTTTGCGTGAACACTTTCCCAAGCGTAACGGCATTCGTATCGAGCAAAACATCGTTCATGTTTTCATAGTATTGCCAGCTAGGAAGCTATTGCTCAAAAATTATTTCCCCAAAAGCTTTCCCAGTAACATCTGAGTTTCGTGCCGCTCGGGCGCATGTCTGTAGCCCAGGCGGGCATCGAGGTCTTGCAGCGCCTTCTTGGCTTCCTCGGTTCCAAGCGCGCCCACGCGTCGGACGGTATAGTCCAATATCTTCGGCAACTTGGCTTTTTCGGCCATTTGCAGCGCGCGCTTCGGGTCCAGGGGGGCGAGGGACTCGACGGCGTACCATGCCAGCAGCGGTAGGTTGTGGTCGTCCTTGTCTTCAGATTTTTGCAGGAGCGCGGCCATCACGTCCCAACGCTGGGCGGGTTCGAGGCGCAGCATGGCTGAGGTCAGGTATAGACGCACCAGCGGGGATGGATCGTGCTGGGCCAGCGCCGCGAAATGTTTGAGCGTTTTGGGCGAGACCTTTTTATCTTCCGCTAACAACTGCACGGCCCAGCTTCGGAGGTACTCACTTGGGTGGACAAGTAAGTCGTTTAGCGCTTCTTCGCTGAGGCCATCAGTGACGTGCAACGCCCAAAGCGTGCGCAACTGGCGGGTTACGTCAGGATTGTTGGCTAGTATCTCTTTCAGCGCCTTGTGTACTTTCGGATTGGGTCCGCGTTCCTGCAAAATTTGCCGCGCCTGCCGCACGTACCAATCGTTGGCGTGTAGTTGGTAAGCCACGAGTTCGGCGTCGGTGGCCTTGGCAAGATCAACTTTGACCCACTGATCGTCTTTGTATGAAATCTGGAAAATACGGCCCATCGTCTTGTCGTGCACGTCGGGATTGGCGTTGTGGCACTGGTTCTTATCGTACCAGTCGATGGCGTAAACCGATCCGCTTGGGCCGTACTTAAAGTTGAGCCATTGCGACCACGCATCGTTCATGACCAGAAAATCGGGCTGGTGCGTCGCTGCGTAGCCTGAGCCTGCTGGCTCTAAATGATCAACGTTGAGTCGCGCACCGTTGATATTGTTCATGAATATCTCGTTGCGGTATTGCTTCGGCCAGCTATTGCCGCCCAGATAAATCATCGCCCCGGCGTGGGCGTGGCCCCCGCCCGCCGAAGCCGAGCGGAAATTGCCCGCGTGCGGACCGCGATCACCCACCCAATGCCGGTGGTCGGCAATAGTCTTGATGTCGTCGTAGGTATAGGCGTTAAAATGCTGGTCCGCCTGGCGCTGGTACCGCGCCCCCTGAATGGCGTAGTACATGTGCTCGATGACGCAGACCGTGAGGAAAGCGTGGCCGTAGTCGTTGAAGTCGATGCCCCAGGGATTGCTAGTACCCTCAGAAAATAGCTCGAACGTATGCTTGGTGGGATGGTAACGCCAAAGACCGCCATTGAGTTTGGTACGTTCCGCATCGGATGCGCCGGGTTTACCGACGTTGGAGTGGGTAAACACGCCGTGGGTTCCGTACAACCAGCCATCGGGTCCCCAACGCAGGTTGTTGAGTACCTCGTGAGTATCTTGCGTACCCCAGCCATCCAGCAACTTTTGTGGTGGCCCGGCGGGTAGGTCGGTCTTGGCATCGATAGGAATGAAGAGCAGGTAGGGAGCCGCGCCTAACCACACGCCTCCCATGCCGACTTCGATACCACTTACCAAATTGAGCCCTTCGGTGAAGATTTTCCGCTTGTCCAAAGTGCCGTTGCCATCCGTATCTTCAAAAATCAAAATGCGGTCCTTGCCTTGTCCCTCCTTGGCGGGCACGGGGTAGGTGTGGGCTTCCACTACCCACAGACGGCCCCGCGCGTCGAGCGTGAAGCTAACCGGCCGCACGACGTCAGGCTCGCTGGCCGCCAGCGTGATCTTGAAATCGGGTGGCAGCGTCATGGCTTTGACGGCTTCGGGACCCGATAATCCGGCGTTTAGCACGGGGTCCAGCGGGGGCAGCACGATGATATCGCCGGGTTTGAGTTCGTTGGCAAAATTGGGGCGAGAAGGGTAGAATCGAAAGTCATCGAAATTGATGTGCGCCCAGATGTCGTTCTTGATGTAGGGGATTTGAGAAATCCCCGTTTCGTTGTCAACGATGCGGATAAAAATCTCCTGGCCGAGGTAGGGCTTCAAGTCCACTACCACGGGCAGCAAGGTAGCCCGACCATTGCCGGTGGTGTGAAAAATAACCTCGTCGTTGGCGGCCCGCACCAGCTCGACGCGCGTGTCCTGCAAAGCCCCGCCCGACACCCGGAAAGCGGCGTAAGGCTGAGTTACTTTGAAAGGAACGGACGTTAGCCTCCCGGTAAGCTTGTAGTTGGTGGTGCCCCCGCTGCTCAGAAAATGTTTACCCTCGAAGCCGATGCGCATGTTCTTCTCGTGCACGGGCGAAGGGTCGGCTGAGAAGACGGGCGCGGCAAAGGCCTCGCCCTTCGCGGTCCAGTCTTGCAGGGTACCCGTTTCAAAATCCAGGTTCAACGGTTTGCCGTTTTTAACGGGGAGTTGTCCGGCTACCACGACATCCGTAAAATTGCCCTGCACTACCTCAAAACTCCCAACCATGCCCGCCGCCCGGTGTCCCGGCACGGTGCAGAAGTACGTATCGCTTCGGTCGGCTTTGAAAATAATGCTGGCCGTGTCGCCTTTTTCCTGCAAAGCATTACTCTTGATCCCCAGCTTTTCCAGCGTGATATCGTGCGTCATCAACTCCCCGTTGGTAATCTTGATCCGCACCCGCTCGCCTTTCCTGGCCCGTAAAATAGGATTCCGTGCCCCATCCGGCGCGAAATACCCCAGCATGGTGGCGGTCAGGGCGTAATCGCGGTCAAAGTGCAAAGAGTCGGCCACCGGAGCGAAGGCCGGGGCGTTGTCAGAAACGTCAACGCGGGCCACCATTGCGAATAGCAGCCAGAGCCCAATAACGGGTAAGTACTTCATAGGGAGGTCAAGACAGTTTGTAAAATCAACTTACTGAAAAGACTTGCTCCGGTAAGGTTTTACTGATATGCGGGGCATTTTATGGAATGCCTTCGGATGGCCCGAGCGGACCGGGCTACCAAATTACCTAAATATAGCCAAAAGCCATGGCCGGATTTTACTGTTTCTTCCGTACCGTGTCAGGCGCGGGCAAAGGCGGCGGTGGGGGCGGGCCGATGGGCATGTTGATTTCGTCGGGCAGGAGCGGATCGTCGTAAGGTTCAAATTCTAGCGTGTCCACTTGGCGTACGGGGTAGGTACACTTGTACTCCTTCTCAATTTTGAAGCGCGGGGTGGGGAAGGGGCCGGGCTTTAGGCCCAATGATTTATCTTTGTACACTTTCTCCAGGAAGCTCCCGACCAGAGGCAGCGCCATTTTGGATCCCTGTCCCAGACTGGTACTGCGAAAGTGGATGGATCGGTCGTCGCCACCAACCCACGCTCCCAACACCAATTGGGGGGTGATACACATGTACCAGCCGTCGGAATTATTGGAAGTGGTACCGGTTTTGCCGCCAAGTTCGCCTTTTTGGTTCAGCCCTACTTCGTAATTGTACATGCCGCGCGAGGTACCGCCCGGCTCCTCGATGCCGCCTTTGAGCATGTGCGTCATCAAAAAGGCTGATTCGGGTCGGATAGCCTGATGCCGCTCGGGAACGAAGTCCTCGATAACGTTGCCGCGCTGATCCTCGATGCGTGTCACCAGCACCGGCTCCGTGTAGGTGCCACCGTTGACAAACACGCAATAAGCCGCCACCATATCGTAGAGTGAGACGTCGAATATGCCCAGCCCGATGCCCATTTCGGCGCGGAGCGGCGTGCTGATTCCCATTTTCTTGGCGTAACGCACCACATCTTTTGGCCCTACTTTTTCGGTGAGCTGCACCGTGATGGAGTTGACCGATTGCGCCAAGGCGCGGCGGAGCGTCATGTTGGAGTAGGTGAAGTAGCCGTTGGAGTTTTTGGGTGCCCACTTTTGCATCTTGCCGTTGATCATCATCTCGCGCACGTAGGGTTTGTCCACGATGCGGTCACAGGGCGTCATGTTGTAAGTGGTATCGTCGATGGCCGTGGTGTACACAAAGGGCTTGAAGGTAGAGCCCGGCTGCCGTTTGGCCTGCCTGACGTGGTCGTACTTGAAGAAATTGTAGTCCAGGCCGCCCGCCCAGGCTTTGATGTGCCCGGACTGCGGCTCCATCGCCATCATGCCTGCCCGCAGGATGCGCTTGTAGTAGTTGAGCGAATCGAGGGAACTCCAAACCCGCACCATCGCGCCGCCCGTTTTCCAATCGTAGACGCTCATCGTGTCTTTTTTATTCAAATAAAAATTGACCGAATCGGGTTGATTGGGGAACTTGGCTGCCAGGTTTTTATAGCGCTTCGTTCGCTTGATGACGTCTTCCAGGAAATTAGGAATTTCCTTGCCGCTCTCGTCGCGCCAGGGATTCTGACTTCCCCAGTGGTCTTCAAACACCCGCTGTAATTCCCGCATCTTGGTTTCGAGCGCCTTCTCGGCGTAATCCTGCATGCGCGAATCAATGGTGGTGTATATTTTTAGTCCGTCGGTGTAGAGGTCATAGCCGTTCTCGTCGCCCCATTTCTTGACGTATTCCACCACGGCATTCTTGAAATAATTGGCGTTGCCATCATAAGGCGTCTCGAATTTGACCGTCAATTTGATCGGTAGTTCGCTAATCGAGTCGGCGGCCTGGGCGGTCAGGAAATTGTACTTGACCATCTGGCCCAGTACCACGTTGCGGCGCTCGCGCGAACGCTCCGGGTTACGGATGGGGTTGTAGGTCGTCGTGGCTTTTTGCAGCCCCACGAGTACGGCCGCCTCCTGCACATTGAGGCTGTCGGGCGACTTGCCAAAGTAGGATCGCGCGGCTGTATTGATGCCGTAGGTATTATTGCCAAAATCGACGGTGTTGAAGTACATCGTCAGGATTTCCTCTTTGGTGAAATTCCGCTCGAGCTTGATCGCCGTGAGCCACTCTTTGGTTTTGTACACGATGGTACCGATTACCGGGACCTTTCCCAGCAATCCCTGGGCCGAGCGACGGCGGGTTTTAAAGAGTTTTTTGGCGAGCTGTTGGGTGACGGTGCTGCCGCCGCCCCGATCGGTTTCGCCCGTCAGGATACCGGCGGCCACGGCGGCCATAGCGCGCGGGTCAATGCCTGAATGCTCGTAAAAACGGGCGTCTTCGGTTGCCACGAGGGCTTTGACCAAATTAGGCGAAATTTTG
>JBBSSJ010000130.1:0-12603 GCA_038242095.1 Cytophagales bacterium | reverse complement strand
GTCTTCGGGCAAGCCGCGAGTTTCGCGTCCGAAGACTAAACAATCGTCCGTCTGATACTGCCAATCGGTGTAACCGCGCTTCGATTTGGTCGTAAAATAAAGAAAGCGCGAATTCGGCAGCGTCTCATACAAATCTTCGAGCGCGATGTGTCTGTGAATTTTCACTTCGTCCCAATAATCGAGACCGGCGCGCCGGACGGCTTTTTCGTCGAGCCGAAATCCAATCGCGCCGACGATGTGCAAATCGGTAAAAGTCGCCGCGCACAAACGCGCGATGTTGCCCGTGTTCGGCGGAATTTCAGGTTCGATCAGAGCGACGTGCGGCATAAAATACTTTGAAATTAAAAAATCAGAAAAAGCCGGAAAGATTTGAAAGCTAAATAATCAGACAGATTTGTTTTAAGAATTTTTAGCAACGGATAAGCACAGATTATCACAAGATTATTATGATTTTATTTAAAGTCTTTTTTTTATTTTTCATTTCTTATCTCGTGTTCATCTGTGTAAATCTGTGGCTAAAAATTCTTTTCTTAAACTGATTTTTGTCCAACCACTTACTTTTCTTCGATCTCCAAAAAATTCGCGCAGAATGTTTTCCACTCGCTTTTTTGAACGCCCAAAAAATGACCGGCGTTTGAAACGGCGAAGTTTCGGGTTGTTTCCAGCCAATTCGCCGTCTTGGTCGTATTGGTTTTCTCATTGAGTCCGATGACGTAGAAATTGATTTTTTTGCCGTCTTTTTCCAGACAGAAATTGTTGGTCGAAGCGTCTGTGAAAAAATGCGAAACGGTTTTTTCCTCGGTCGGCGAAGCGGTCGGATCATTCGACGGTCGGAGCGTAACGATTGCCCCTGTTTTTGCGTCGTAAATATCGGCGATTTTTACCCAATCGTTTTTGCCCGAACCGACGAGCGTTATTCTTACGAAATCGCCGACGGCGGCTTCGTGATCACCGAAGCCGGGCAGTTCATCGCCGATTACGTGTTCGACAGCGTTACGCCGTTGCGGCTCGACAATCCGAAGCGGCAGAACATGCTTCAGCATTTCAAAGGTTGGGAAATCAGCACACCGCACGCCGCTTTCGATCCCGACGTGCCGGTAATGATGGACTACCGCGTGGCGCAAATCGGCCTAGGCGTCCGGTTTAGTTACGTGCTGCCCGTTGACGCGCGGCGTGCGTTCATCGAGTATACCGTTTTTTCCGACGAACTACTCACCCAAGCGGATTACGACCGCGAGTTGCACACCTACATCCGCAATATTCTGGGCATCCAGGATTTTGAAATCCATCACGAGGAATTTGGCGTGATTCCGATGACGGATGAACTGCCCAAAGTTGACCGCGACAGCCGCATCATCAAGATTGGTACGTCGGGTGGCTACGTGAAAGCCTCGTCGGGCTACGCTTTTAAGCGTACGCAGTGGCTCACGCAGGAATTGGTGAGTCAGATCCTGACGGCGGGTAAACCACTCGCGCCCAAAAGCTCGGTTAGGTCGTGGTTCAAGCATTTGCTGGACAGTACCTTACTGAATGTTTTGCTACAGGAGCACTATTCCGGCAAAGTCATATTTACGCGGCTTTACCAAAAAAATCCGACGTCTAAACTCCTGACCTTTATGGATGGTAAAGCTTCCTTTGCCGACGAATTACGCATTATGTCCACCGTACCGCTTTGGGCTTTTACCAAAGGAATGGTCGACACGCTTATTAAAAAATTTTAGCACGTTTGGTTAAGTTCTAAAAATAATTCAATTTTGCAGCGGCATCCAGAAGCTTCCCGCAAGAGAAGCGCCAACCGGGACGAACACCACGGTGGAAAAGGAAAGATGTGGGTTAAAAACCAAAAACGTTCTTTTCCCCCGCTACACTTCCCGGACTCTGTATTTGGCCCCTTGTGCAACTACCCGCTCAGACGTAGGTTTTCGCAGGCTAAGTTCTCATAATTCATCATTCATATCTCATAATTCTTACAAATGCCTTACCTATTCACCTCGGAATCCGTGTCGGAAGGACACCCCGACAAAGTAGCCGACCAGATTTCGGACGCCCTCATCGACAACTTCATGGCCTGGGACCCCAACAGCAAGGTAGCTTGCGAGACGCTCGTCACGACGGGGCAAGTGGTATTGGCCGGGGAAGTAAAAACAAACACCTACCTCGACGTGCAGAAAATCGCACGGGAGGTGATCCGTAAAATTGGTTACACTAAGAGTGAATACATGTTCGAGGCCAATTCGTGCGGTATTCTGTCGGCCATTCACGACCAAAGCGCCGACATCAACCAAGGCGTCGATCGGGCGGTGGAAAGCCAGGATTTCGAGGCCAAAGCCAATGCGCAGGGGGCGGGTGACCAGGGCATGATGTTTGGCTACGCCACCCGCGAAACCGAAAATTACATGCCGCTGGGATTGGACCTGGCGCACAGCCTCTTGAAGGAATTGTCCAATATCCGCAATAACGAGCCCGAAACTATTCCGTACCTGCGGCCCGACGCCAAGGCCCAGGTGACCATCGAGTACAGCGACGACAACGTGCCGCAGCGCATCGACACCATTGTGGTTTCGACCCAGCACGATGACTTCGATTCGGAGGAGAAGATGCTCGCCAAGATTAAGGAAGATATTGTTTCGATCGTCATTCCGCGCGTGAAGGAGGGGCTGCCCAAAAATTTGCAGGATCTTTTTACGGGTGATATTACCTACTACATCAACCCAACTGGCAAATTCGTCATCGGTGGGCCGCACGGCGACACCGGCCTGACAGGACGTAAGATTATTGTAGACACCTATGGCGGCAAAGGCGCGCACGGCGGTGGCGCTTTCTCGGGCAAAGATCCATCCAAAGTAGACCGTTCGGCCGCTTACGCTACGCGCCACATCGCCAAAAACATGGTCGCGGCAGGTCTCTGTGATGAAGTACTGGTGCAGGTTTCTTACGCTATCGGCGTAGCCAAACCCTGCGGTCTGTTCGTAGATACCAAAGGCACAGCTAAGGTCGACATCAACGACGGCGCCATTGCCCGCAAGATCGAGCAGATTTTCGATATGCGTCCCTACGCGATTGAGGAGCGCCTGAAATTGCGTAATCCGATCTACTTCGAAACGGCTGCTTACGGCCACATGGGCCGTGTGAACGAAGTCGTAACGAAGTCTTTTAAAGGTACCGACGGGACGGAAAAGGAAATGGAAGTAGAACTCTTTACCTGGGAGAAACTCGATTTTGTGGATAAAATCAAGGAAGCGTTTGGGTTGTAGAAGTTGGGGACTTGGATATTGGACGATAGACGTTTGACCGGTCCGCCGGCATGGTTTGACTTCCAATTTTTCAAAAAGGCCGAAGACGCAATTCTTCGGCCTTTTGTTTTTTATAAAAACTGCACGACACTTTCCAGCCCCATGCCGCGTGAGCCTTTGATCAGTATGCTCGTTTTTTCCTGCGGATGGTCCATGATCCAATTGTGAAGCGAGAATTTGTCGGGAATATAGTATGCCTTCGGCAGGGCGGGCAGCGCGTATTGCATGAGCGGGCCGGTCAAAATCACAACCGCGAAATTCTGCGCGGCGACCAGCTCGCCGATGGCCAGGTGTTCCGCTTCGGCGGCGGCACCTAATTCAAGCATATCGCCCAGAATCACCATTTTACGTGCGGCATCGCTACGTCCCAGATGTTCGATGGCCGCCCGCATGGAAGTGGGGTTGGCGTTGTAAGCATCGAGCGTGATCGTATTGCTGCCCATCTGCATTACCTGCGAGCGGTTATTGTCGGGTTGGTAGTCCGACACGGCGCGGTGGGCGTCGTCGCTCGGCACTTCGAAGTAGTGTCCGATCGCCAGCGCGGCGCAAATGTTGTCGAAATTATGCTGCCCCGGCAGATGGGTCACGATGGTTTGCTGCTCCTGGTTTTCGTACACCACGAAGGGCGATTCTTCCATGAGTTTCGGGTTCACTTCTGAACTGGCGGAGCGGTAGAAAATAATCTCGCCAAAACGGTGCTTTTTGCTTGCCATGTCCATCAGCGTGTCGTCCTGCGTGTTGACAAATACCACCCGCTTTTTCTTGGACAAATACGTGTAAAGCTCGCCCTTTCCCTTCTTGACGCCCGCCAGGCCGCCGAAGCCTTCGAGGTGCGCCTTACCGATGTTGGTAATCAGGCCGTGCGTGGGTTGCGCTATGCTACACAGAAACGCAATTTCTTCTTGGTGGTTGGCCCCCATTTCAATTATCGCGACATCGTGTTTCTCAGGATCGACCGCCAGTACCGTGAGCGGGACACCAATGTGGTTGTTGAGGTTACCACGCGTGGCGTAGGTGTGGTACTTCTTGGATAAAACCGCCGCGATCAATTCCTTGGTGGTGGTTTTGCCGTTGGAGCCCGTCAGGCCGATCACCGGAAAATCCCAGGTACTGCGGTGATGGCGAGCTAAATCCTGCAACGTACCCAGCACATCGTCTACCAACAGCAATTTTTCTTGTCCAACCGCTACGGCCGGATTGTCCACCACGGCGTAGGCCGCGCCCGCTTCCAGCGCCCGCAACGCAAAGCTGTTTGCGTCGAATTTTTCGCCTTTAAGGGCAAAGAACAGACAGCCGGGCGTAATCGCGCGCGTGTCGGTGCTGAGGACTGGGTTTTTAAGATAAATATCGTAAAGTTGTTCAAGCGTAATCTCCATACGGGTGGTGTATCTGGACTATTTGACTATTTGAAGCGTTAATAGATGTGGTGTGCACCACAAGGTCAAAATTACGCAATGAAATTTTTATACTACCTCACTCTTTTCTGTTCGGTTTTTGCATCGACATCCACCCTGGCCCAAAAGGCCTGGTTCGGGCTCGATACCACCACGATCGTCACCCGCAACGGCCAAGCGCTGCTCAACCCCTGGGCCGGAGGCCTGAACGCCCCGCAGTTCTCGACGATGGACCTCGACAGCGACGGCACCGACGACCTTGTGGTCTTCGACCGCGGCAGTCGGCGCGTTACGACCTTCCTCGGCGATGCTGCTACCAAAACCTACCGTCACGCACCGAGTTACGAAAACCGCTTTCCTGATATGGCGAATTGGATGCTGCTCGTAGACTACGACCGCGACGGCCGTAAGGACCTGTTCACCCACACGCCGCAGGGTATCAAAGTGTACAAGCAAACCAAAACCGCCAACGGCTGGGCCTGGAAACTTTTCAAACCGTTGCTCAATTCGGTGGGATTTTCGGGCAAGATCAACCTACTGGTCGTGGCGACGGACATCCCCGCGCTGGTCGACGCCGACGACGACGGCGATCTCGACGTGGTTACGTTCGAGATTTTAAGGAATTTTCTTGAAATGCACCAAAACATGAGCATGGAGCGCTACGGTGTGCCCGATAGCCTCGAATTCGTGCGCAACGGCCAATGTTGGGGCAATATCGTCAAAGAACACTGCAACGATTTTAGCCTGGGCGTCGATTGCGGATCGGTCGAAAACCTGGCCCGAAATACGGGCGGTACTGCCAACGCCCGCATCATGCACGCCGGTAATGCCGTGCTGATGCAGGACCTCAACGGCGACGGAATTAAGGACCTGCTGCACGGACACGTCACCTGCGACAATATTGCGCGGCTCATCAACACCGGAACCAACCGCGTGGGGAATTTTACAAGTTTCGACATCAGCTACCCGGCCCAAAATCCGATTCAGTTCGAGATTTTTCCGGCGGTTTATGCCGAAGATGTCGATTTCGATGGCGTCAAGGATTTGTTGGCGGCTCCCAACGTGTATGCCAATGAGGGCAATCTGATGGATTTTCAATCGTCGGTCTGGTACTACCACAACGCGGATACGGCCACTAATCCGCGCTACGAGCAACGCCAAAAGAATTTCCTGCAAGACCAAATGATCGACCTCGGCGAGAGCGCCGCACCTTCCTTTTTCGACGTGGACGGCGATGGTGACCAGGACATGGTCGTAGGAACGGGCGGAACGCGTGGCGAAACCGGCTTCCGGGGTAATTTGCAGTTATTCAAAAACGTCGGCGACGCCCGTACCCCACGTTACGAATGGACCACCGGAGAATACCTGGCGCTTTCCCAAACACTCCAGCTGACGGGCATAAAACCCCAATGGGCCGACTTCAATGGCGATGGCGTGGTGGATTTGGGCTTCGCGGGTACCTCGTTCAAGGGACTGGAATACCGCTACCTGCCCAATCGCGCCGCCCGCAATGCCGCCGTGCAATTGGACGTGAAGCAGGCCGTGACGCTCACGCTGCCGCCGCAGGTGCAAGCGGGCGACGAGCCCCTTTTCTACGATACCGACAACGACGGCGACCTGGATTTGCTGGTAGGAACGCCGCAGGGCAATGTCTTTTATTTCAAGAACACGGGCACCGCCACCCAGGCCAGCTATCAATTGGTCGACGAAAAATTAGGCGGCATCAGCGCCAGCTTTGCGGGCCGCTTTGTCAGCATTGCCGTAGCTGATCTCGACCTCGATGGCAAGCCCGACCTCCTCACCGCCGATCAAACGGGCATGGTACGGGTACTTTATCAAGGTACGTTCGGCAATTGGAGCCGCCGCGACAGCGTACTTATCCAGAACGGCTCGGGCGTTGACGCGCCCCGGCTCGGTGGATACCTCCACGCCACCATCACGGACTACAACGCCGACGGAAAACCCGATGTCGCGCTGGGTGCCTACGAGGGCGGTGTCCGGCTCTTGACCAACGTGTTGCCCGCCGTCGTGACCGCCGTGGAGCCGACCGCTGTCGGTAACTTCGTAGCCTATCCCAACCCCGCGACGGGTTACGTCCGGGTGCTAAGTCCGCAGGACGCCGTGCTCGATATCGTCACCGCCAACGGGCGCACGGTGCAAAGCGGTATCATGCTAACCGCCGGTACCGAAACGACGCTCGATACCAGTCGCTGGTCGCCGGGATTATATTTGTTTCGCGCCCAGTACGGTGAGGGGTTTGTCGTGAAGAAGGTGTTGGTAAAGTAGGGGTATTTGTGTCAAGATTAGCCACAAAAAAAACGCTGATGAATTTCATCAGCGTTTTTTTAATGAGCCTCCTACAAGACTTGAACTTGCGACCTACGCATTACGAATGCGTCGCTCTACCAGCTGAGCTAAGGAGGCGTATTATGTAAACTTGCGACTTACGCATGCGTCGCTCTATCGGGCCGCCGAACCGCCGATGCGTCGGACCGAACTGAACTAAGAAGGCGTTGGTTTGGGGGGCAAATATACGAAGTAGATTTTTATTCAAAATAAAAATCGGGTAATAAATTAAGCCCGCCACGAGACGAGTACGCCGCCGCCGATGATGAGCGCCATGCCGAGGAGCGTGAGGGCACCCGGAAATGGGTCGCCGAGCCACAGGCCCAAAATGCTCGCAAAAATGATGTTGGTGTAAGAAACCGAAGCCACGCGCCCGGCTTTGTCGTAGCGGAAGGCAACGGTTAGCAAATATTGTCCGATCATCGCCACGATGCCCAGCGCCAGAAAGCCTAACCAATGTACTGCCTTCACAGGCCATACGAAATGCCCGATCAGAAAACCGTACCCCTCGACCGATCCGTATTCACCCAACAGCATGGAGATGATGGGTAGCAAAATTCCCGACAGCATAAAAGACAGAATAATGGCCCGCGTGTCGTAAAAGGCGCTCAATTGCCGAATGGAAAGGTAAGCAATCGCGGTGAAAAGCGCGTTGCTCAGGCCAATAGCGTGGTGGCTGATCGGCACGGCGAAGTCGGGCCGGAAGACTAGCAGAATGCCAACGAATCCCACAAAAATAGCCAGCCACTCGCGCGGGCTGAGTTTTTCACCCACAAAAATCCAGGAGAGCACGGCCAGAAATATCGGGTAGCTGTATTGGTAGGTCGTGGCCGCGCCTAGGCCAAGCGTCTGCACGGCATAGAAGAACAGGTACAGCGACAAAGTACCGATCACGCCCCGGAAAATGAGCAGACCGGGACGCCCGCCCGTTTGAACCAGCGGGCGGTTAATAATACTCACTAGCACAAAAACGACGCCGACCAAATTGCGGAAAAAGACCAGCTCGACGGTATCGAAATCGCGGCTAAGCCACTTGGCCATCGCGCCCACCGTCCCGAAGCAAACCACCGCGCCCAGCATGAAAAAGATGCCCTTTCGGGAAACAGGCGGCAATTCGGCGACGGTAGCGTGGGCAGACAAGTGGACGGAGCTTTGAACTTAAAACGGAAGATCGCCAAAGATAGCAATTCAAAATTTCAATCTGCCACGCTGGGTTTTCCATCAACTTGCTCTACCTTTGACCCAATCTACGGTGCCTCATGCTTCTTCGTGGAAGCTTTTAAGGCTTAAAAGGGAATCCCGTTCAATTCGGGAACTGTCCCCGCAACTGTAAGTCTCATAAGGAGTTGGTTCGATCCACTCGCCACTGCGCCCTAAGGTGTGGGAAGGCCAGGAACCAGGGAGACGAGTCAGGAGACCTGCCGCAGATGATCCGCTGTCCTGGTTTTCGGAGGAAAGACCGGGAAAGCGTTGCTTCACAAAGTTGGGGCAATGACATTACTTATTTCTTTCATGCTTTTACGTGCGGCGAAACGGGTAAAACACCCATATCACATTTTGTTGCTGGCTCTCCTTTTAGGATTGGGTCGCCTGGCTTTTGCGCAGGGCGACACCATCGTGCTCGCTCCGGCGACGGTGGTCGGCTACGCGCCCATGCGCTTCGTGGCGGGACTAAAAGTGCAGCAGCTCGACTCGGTGACGATGCGGCAGTTTAGTTTTCAGAATATCGGCGACCTCCTGGCTTTTAATACGCCTTTGGCTTTCAAAAACTACGGTCCCGGACAACTCAGTACCGTGTCCCTTCGGGGTACGTCGGCCCAGCACACGGCGGTACTTTGGAACGGCCTGAATATTAATCAACCTAACCTCGGTCAAACGGACTTTTCTACTTTGCCCGTCGCGGGCTTCGATCGCCTGTCGGTGCTTTACGGTTCGGCGGCCAGCGCCGTCGGGACCGACGCCGTGGGCGGTAGTTTGCTGCTCGAAAGTGCGGCGGCGCAACCGTCTGGCTTGCGCCTGATGCTGGGACGTCGGCAGTCGAGTTTTGGCAACCAACAAACCCAGGCCGGCGCTACCTACGGCGCGCAATTGAACGAAAAGCTTCGGCTGTCGGGCAAGACGCTTTACTACGACGGCCGCATGAACAATAATTATCCCTACGCCGAGCGGCGCGGCTACGCCGTGGAACCTTCCAGCGCCGACCAGCGCGGTTTGGTGCAGGACATTACGCTCACTGATCGGCAACAACGCCAACTCTCGGCCCACCTCTGGCTGACCGACAACGGCAGTACCCTTGCCGCCGACAATCCGGTTTCGCGTCAGCTTACCCGCACGCAGTCTGCCCGCGCGATGGTGCACTACCAAACTGCCACCTGGACGGCGCGCACCGCTTTCACCCGCGACCTGATCGACTTTGGCACGGGCGATTATCAGAACCTGGAGCACACTGCCACCGACCGCTTCGTGGCGCACCTGGAAAAGGAAATGAATTGGAATTTGGGACAAAGCGGCGCGACCGTTACTTTGCGCTTGGGGGGCGAGGTGGCGCACTACCGCACGCGGGTAGATGGCTACTTCGAGCCCTTCATTACCGAAAATCGCGCCGATCTTTTCGTGCTGAGCCGCTGGCAACTCGGGCCGCATTGGCTGGTATCGGCTAACCTGCGGCAAGGATTCGTCACGCGCTTTGGACCGCCAATTACGCCTTCGCTGGGCACCGAGTACCGCCTGATGGCCGGGCCGAAGTACGCGCTCACGGCCAAAGGCTCCGTCGGCCGCAGCTACCGGGTTCCCACACTCAACGAGCGTTATTGGAAGTCGCTGGGCAACCCGGATATCCGCCCCGAAGCTGGGTTCAATAAAGAAGTCGGACTGGAAGCCAAGTGGGGACCCGAGGAAAACCAACAGTTTACGGCGTCGCTCACCGCCTACCATAATCGCGTCGATGACTGGACGTATTGGAATCCGGCCCGCAACTACCGCGTCGAAAATCTGCAACTCGTCGTGGCACGGGGCGTGGAAATGCTCACGCAGTGGCTCGCCCGCTACGCCGCCTGGCAGACTGGCGCCACGCTCGGTTATGCACTTACGCGTTCGTCGCAGGAGCGGGTATACGATGCCTACGCCACCGACATCGTGGGCAAGCAACTCGTGTTTGTGCCGCTGCATCAGGGTACCCTCAATGCTTACGCGCAGCGAGGCCGGGTTCGGTTTACAGCGCAGGTGCGGGGTGTCACGCGGCGCTTTACTACTTTTGATAATTCAAAGTACCAGTCGGGAAACGTCCTGGCGAATCTGCTGGCCGAAACCAGCTGGCAGCGCGGCCATTGGGATGCGCGATTGCAGGGGCAGGTCAATAATATTTTGAACACATTTTATTTAACGTATAAAGGCGGGTTAATGCCCGGCCGAAGTTTTTCACTACAACTTTTATTTACTTATAATTCTGAATCAAAATGAAAAAGCAGGTTTTCAAAGTATTGAGTGCAGTGTTGTTGGGCGGAATGGTAGTCGCATGCCGAGAGAAGGCACCCGACCCCGCCAAGTACGAGCTGGGTGTGCTGGTGCTGAACTCAGGAAATTTTTTCCAAAACAATGGCTCAATCTCTTACTTTCCCCGGGAGAAAAACGTGGCGCAAACCGATATTTTCCAGAAGGAAAATGGCCAGCCGCTCAAAGGCGGCGTACAGGGTTATGCCGAAACGGGCGGGCACTCGCTGATTTTGGTGGATAATAGTGAGCCTGGACTAGATAAAGTCGAAATTGTGCAATTTGGTAATTTCAAAACAGAGGCAACGCTGAAATCACCCGACATCGAGAATCCCCGCGATGTGGTGGGCGTTAGCCCGACCAAAGCCTACGTATCGTGCTGGGGGGCTACGGGCAGCAATCCTTTCTTCGTGAATCCGGGCTACATTGCCGTGGTCGATTTGACTACGTTCAAGGTAACCAAGAAAATTCCGGTGCAGAAAGGCGCGGAACGCATGGTGAAAGTGGGTAATGAGGTGTATTTGGGAACGTATAACTTCGTGGACAACGGCGCGGAGGGCGACCTGCTTACGGTGATTGACGTTACTAAGGACGAGGTGAAAAGCCAGATCAAGGTAGGCAACAACCCCAGCCCCCAGGCGTTGGATGCCAACGGAAAACTATGGGTGTCGACGGGGCAATCGATCGTCCGGCTCAATCCGGTTTCAAAAATGGTCGAGGCTAATATTAAAATTGGCAGCGATTCGCGGACCACGCCTTCGCATTTTGCCATCACCGGCGACGGAAAAGGGTTTTTCTACGAAAATTCGTACTCTGACGCAGACTATAAAGAGATAGGCGCAACCTACTTCTTCAACATCACCGACACGACCATTCCCGCCAACAAGCCGGTTATCAATCGGTTGTTCTCCGGCTTAGCCGTGGATCCTTTGCAGAACCTGCTTTACGCGGGCGTGACGCCATCATACGCTCAGGCGGGCTACGTCGTGCGGTACCGTCCTGATGGCATGGTAGTGGATTCGATCAAAGTGGAAATTGGCCCGTCGGGCTTCTTCTTCAAGTAATTATTTAAAGAAGCCCACGGGGTCAGGGAGTTTAGCTTTGAGCAGCCCGACGAACTCGAAATCGACGAGGGCAAAATTGAGCTTGCGGCCCTGATGGTAGGCGTCCCAGGCTTTGGGATAATCGCTGCGGTAATACTCGGCCTGCGCCAGATTGAAAAAGGTCTGGGCGTAGGTCGAGTCCAACGCAGCGGCGTGTTGCAGCAAGCGGTACGACTCTTCCAGATCCTGTGCGGCGCGGCTTTTGGTGTAGTTGCGGAGTTCCACCGTAGCCAGATCCACGACCAGCGGCACGTTGTCAGGCGCGATTTCGACGCCCCGGCGGAGCATCTGCCCGGCAAGTTCCATTTCGTTTTTCTGGTAACAGATTACGCCCAACCCCCAGAAGCAGTCCACGTTTTTCTCGTTCAGCAGGTAGGCCAAATTAAAGCGGTAGGTTGCCGTATCGGCTTGCCCTTCCTGCAAATATTCCCAGGCACGGGCCGCAAAAAAGGCGCTGGCTTCGTCGCGGCTGGCGAAATTACGGTCGCAATCACTCAAAAACTTGATCTCCTCCTCGATTTGGGCGGACGACTTGCGCTGTTGTCCGAAAAGCGGAGTCACGTGTCGTTCGGCCAGCGTTAACGCACGTTGTGGTTCTGATCCATTGGTGTCCAGCGAGCGGGTACCCGCGCTGACGTACTGCGTCGTCTGCGCCCAACTGAGCGCCGGGATTATCAAGAAATAACAAAGGCTAACGAATAGCTTCATAATAAGGCAAGAATGGAATCGGATCAATTTTAGGGGGAAGCTGAACCAATGAAACGCCCACGTTTGGCTGATTATTGTCTGATCACCTAACCCTAGCGGCGGCGCGGCTTGCGCGTCGGGCCACCCTTTTTGCGGACATCGCGCCGGGGCGGGGCGGGCTTGCGCGGTGGGGCCTTCTTCTCATGAAAAGCCCCCTGAAAGGTAGGATCGGCCCGTTTTCGCTGCTCGTCAATCTGGCGTAACTGGTCCTGATTCTCGGTGAACGGGGTC
>JBBSSJ010000129.1:0-12627 GCA_038242095.1 Cytophagales bacterium | reverse complement strand
GGATAATCAGCACTCTTTCCAGGTTGGGGTAACGATCGAAACATGCCCTGATCGGTTCCCACTTTTCTACCCACCCCTCGTAGTTTTTGCTCATGGGGGAACCTTTGGGAACACGTCCCACGCCTGTAATCAGCACTTTGCGCTGGTCGGCGGGTACGGCGTCTGATTCGGCTTTGGGAACTGACGGCCATACGAAAGGTGCCGCCAGGCAAAGAAAAGTAAACAAGGGGTAATGCCAGGAGCCAACACCCTTGATGGCTTGCAGCAGTAAGTCCTGAGTCCAGGCAAGGTTGAAGAGGATGAAAACTACCCCAACGATGCCGTTGGCCGTAACCACCTCGGCTTTCACGATCCTGATGAAAGGTAACAGAAGCGGCAAGCGACTTCCCCGGCCCGTATTCCGCTTTTCATTGTGTCGGGCCTGACGAAAATTAAACCAAACAATAAACCATAACGGTATGGGAATGAGCAGTACCACGAATGCCCAAAAGGTTGTTCCCTTGCCTGCTTCCACCAGCCCTACCAAACAATTCAGCAGGTACCATTCGACGACGAAAGCTGCAGTGGTGGTAAGCAGGGGCAGGTATTTTTTCATTTTGCCGTCTTCGCAACATCCTCCTTCACCACCTTCATCACGCCATTCATCAGCCGCCAGTGGCCGGGGAAAGTACACACATAGGGATAATCGCCTAAGGTCGTGGGGGCGATGAATTTCAGACGGTAGGTCTGGTCGGGGTTTACCAGCGGCATGGCGGCGATGACCTGAGGAATGTCGGGTACGTAGTTCTTTTCCGCACCGTCTTTGGCCGTTATCATCTTGTCGGCCGCCGCGCCGATAATTTCCATGGTCTTGGGCTTGCCAATGACAACGTTATGCTGCATGGCGTCAGGATTCTCGAAGATAATTTCGACGGGCTTACCCGCCGTCACCGTAAACTGCGTGATGTCGTATTTCAGCGCCTCGCGAACCGCTTTGATGCGGATAACCTGTACGTTGGGATCGTTGGCTTCCGCGTCCTGCATCCCAAACGATTCCATAAAGGCCGTCATCCCTGCCGATAAGTCTTTGGGAATACCGTCTTTCAGACTAGCCAAAAGTTCTTTCGCCGCCGGGGAAGCAGTTTCTTTCCGCTTGGCGTTCCAGCCGTTCAAAATTCCTTTGGTAACAGCAAACTTCCCATCGGCGTCGAGACTTTGCGCGGTTTGAAGCATTGCCATAATCGAATCGGCGGACGCGTAGGAGGCATAGCTGCGGGCGGCGCGTTCCAGCGCAAAATCAGATAACAACTGCGGGCGGCGTACTTCAAAGGTCTTACTGAAAACGTTGTTGCGTTCGTCGGCTTCGTCCACGGTGTTCTCGTAATCGGCCGTGGCGGTGACGGTCACTTTTCCGGCTTGCTCGGAAGTAAAGCCGAAGGGGCTGTTCCAGGGACCGTTGTTGCCCTCCGAAAGTTCGATTTTTTCGCCGGGTGCCAAACCCTTGTCGAGTTTGCGACTGACATAATCTAAGGCCAGGCTATTGCCACGCACCGCTACCGTAATCACCGGAATTCTCTCTTTGGGAATTGCTAGGTTACTTTGGTTTACGATGTGCAGCGTAATATTGCCGTACTCCCGCACAAACGGACTACCCGGGCTAAGCGTAATGTCGGAGATAATCAGGTCGGGTTTTCCCTCAGCCATTTTAGGCGCATCCATGCCCACGGGTTGCGCATGATTCATCGAGGCGTGGTCCATTGGGGCGGCACTAGCGGTAAAACTAGCCGAAGCCTTGGATTTGTTAGCCAGGCGCCTGCTTAGGTATTTCTGCCGGATGGCCCCGTCGTGCGCGTTCATTACCACTGCAAAAGCATCGGGCAACCAGCGATCGTCCGTAGATTTATACTCTTCCAAACGCGCCAGTAGCGCATCTTCGATGGCGGGCGTGAGGGGCGTTTCGGTGAAGGCCAGCAGCGTATTCAACACTACCAGCGGATCTTTGTCGTGCAGCGCGTCGGCTTGCAATAACGCCTGAGCCGTGGCAGCGTTTTTGGGTAATACCTGGACGGCATTCTTGCGCACGGCGGCACTTGAGTGGCCAAGGGCGACGGTAGCAGCAGCCAGTACGGTGGGATCGTTCATGGCTCCCAATCCGTGCAGCGTCCACAGCGCGTGGATGGCGGCGGGATTCAGACCGACCTTATCCACTGAATTATCTTTTACCAGCGCGATCAATTGCGGCACGACGTCTTTGTTCCCACGCTCGACTAGCAACCGCTGGGCGTGCATGCGCCATAGCATATTGTTGTTTTTCAATGTCGTGACGAGTTGCGCAGCGTTGTTTTTATCGAGCGAAATAGGTGTATAAGCGGGCGCATTCTTGTAGGCGATCCGATACAGGCGGCCGTGCGTGAAGTCACGCAGGTCGGTATCGTAAGCGTTGCCTTCGCCGTTATCAAACCCTTTGGGGGTGGGATTGTGCTGGATGATGTAGCTGTACCAGTCAGCCACCCACACGGCTCCGTCGGGCCCTACCTCAGCAAAAACTGGCGACACCCATTCGTCGGCTCCGGCTAACAAGTTAAAATCCGCCGCGTCTTCGTAGTCGGTACCCTTCTTGACCATATTATTTTGGTGCAAAACGTGGCCGGTAGGTTCCGAAACGAAGGCCACTTTGTTCCAGTATTCTTCGGGGAAAGCGCGGGCGGTATAGAAGTTCTGGCCCGCCGCCGCCGTGAAGCCGCCGAACACATCCACCTGCCGTACTTTGGGCGTGATAGGCTTCATGTCTTTGTGCGTATCGGTGCTGCGTCCGCCGTTGTCCACCCGGCTCTTGCCAAAATACCGATTAGGAATGGCCATGTACCAGCCGTGGGCGTTGTTGGCCGTGGAGCCAAACAGGTCGCCTTCTTCATTAAAGCCCAGCCCCCAAGTATTATTTGAAGTATAGGTCATCACTTCCATGTCGGAACCATCGGGTCGGAAACGGTAGAGCGCCTGGCCAAAATTAAGGCTGTCTTTTTCCCCGAATTTTCCCTTGAAACCCGAATAACCCACCGCGCCGTACACCCAGTTGTCAAAGCCGTAATGCAGGTTGGAAGGTCCGGCGTGGGTATCGAACGTACCGAAGCCGGAGAACAAAATTTTCTTAACATCAGCCTTGCTATCGCCGTCCGTATCCTGAAAAAATAACATGTGCGGGGCCTGCGACACGACCAGGCCGCCGTTGGCAAAGGTCATACCGGTGGGAATGCTCAGCCCTTCGGCAAAACGCGTGAACTTGTCTGCTTTGCCGTCGTTATCGGTGTCCTCACAAATCAAAATATAGTCGCTGCCACCGCTTTGCTTGCGCTCATTGGGGTAATCTTTGGTGATCAGCACAAAGAGTCGGCCTTTCTCGTCCCAGGTCATGGCGATGGGGTGCATTACGTCCGGCTCATGGGCGAAAACGTCCAGCGTTAAGTCCACCGGAATCTGAATGTGCTTCACCGATTCTTCGGGCGAAAGCGGCAGTTGCTGCATTTGTGTACCGGGTCGCTGCTCGTAGTTGGGCAGCTTAGCCACGCGGTATTCAAAGGGCTTGGGATTTAGCATTTCCAGCGATTTCCGCGCTGCATCGCTAACGGCATAAAGAATACAGTTTTCAATCAACTGCTGAAATTCAGGCTTATTCCAAGTGCGCTCATCGTGGCCGTAGGCAGTGTAAAAAACCTTTCCCTCGCCCTGGCTGCGCATCGCGATGTTCGGGTCCGAGTTTTGGTCTATATTCGGATTGATTTTTTCGGTTAAGAAATCATCGGTTCCGTGCGGCACCAATGGCCCGCCGATCAACTTTCCAATTTCAGGGCTTTGCTCGTAGCTACCCGCCGTCGCGTGAATCGCCAACAAGCCTTTGCCACTGTTTACATAGTCCGATACGGCTTTGGCCTGCGCCGGAACAAGGTCAGTGCGGTTGGCGTAGAGCATCAGGGCGTCATATTTGCCGAGCGTCTGCGGGTTCAGGTCGGCAATTTTGTCGGTGTAGGTAAAGTTAATGCCTTTGCTACCCATCGACTCCATAAGCGTCGCCACCAGGCCGATGGCTTGGTGCGGATCCTTTTCGCCCATGAATAATACTTCCAGGCGACGGGGTTCGACGTTTGCGGTGTTTATAGTTTGCTTCGTATCAGTCGTGCTAACGTTGCCCGTGCGGGCGCAAGCCAAGAAGAACGTCAATAGGATTAAGTACAGGGGAATGCGTCTCATGGTTTTTCTTTTTTAGATAAATACCTTATGTAATGTGCGCTTGTTTGCACTCATCAAAAATCTGGTACCTGAATAATCTTTCCGCCCTGCATGGCTGACTCGTGCGCCAGAATCCCCACGCTCGTCCAGTTGGCCGATTGGGCCGCGTTGGGGAACGGGTCGCGGTCTTCAATCAACGCCGTAACAAACTCGTGGGCCAGATGCGGGTGCGAGCCGCCGTGACCGCCGCCCTGCGTAAAAGAAAGGTGCGCCTTTTCGCCGGCATCGTACACACCGCGTCCCGTAAACGAGCGAATTTCTTCGGGCAGCAGGTGCGCGTAATCGGGCGTTTCGACGCGCTCGGGAATTGCGGGCTCGGGCTTTTTGGCGGTATGAATCACCGGATGCTCACCCTCGATGATTGGCCATTCGAACGATTTCTTGCTGCCGTATACTTCGAAACTCTCGCGGTACTGCCGAGCCGTATCGAAAAGTGAACGGTAGACATAAGCCGACAAATCACTGTCTTTGAATTTAATATGCGCCGACTCCACCGCAAAGGGTGAGTTATGGATTTTTGCCAAATCCTCGCTAATGGTGCCAGAACCGAAGCAGGAAACGTACTCGGCTTCCAGGCGGAGTAATCCCGCCACCGGCCCCACGCAGTGCGTGGCGTAATGCATCGGCGGCAAACCGGGCCAGTAATCGGGCCAGCCTTCCATGTCTTGCTGATGACTGGCTTTCAAGAATTGCACTTTGCCGAGCTCACCCTTTTCGTAAAGCTCTTTTACAAACAGAAATTCGCGGGCGTAGACGACCGTCTCCATCATCATGTATTTCAAGCCCGTTTTCCGGCAAACCTGCACAATTTCTTGACAGTCCTCAACCGAAGTCGCCATCGGTACGGTACAGGCCACGTGCTTACCCGCCCGTAATGCTTTCAGCGTCTGCTCGGCGTGGTTGGGGATGGGGGAGTTGATATGCACCGCGTCCACTTCGGGGTCGGCCAGCAGATCGTCGTAACTGGTGTAGCGAACTTCAATACCATACTCATTACCTACGGCGTCGAGTTTTGATTGGGTCCGCTGGCAGATGGCGTACATATTGGCGTGCGGGTGCCGCTGATAAATGGGGATAAACTCGGCTCCAAAACCCAGTCCAACGATAGCAATATTTACTTTTTTCATTGTTTAATCCGTAATTTTATTCAAAGATTTTTATAGGACATTTTGTTTTATAAAGGCCAAACCATCCCGCATCAGTTGCTCTTCCGAGACGAACATTTTCCGCCAAATATTGGCCGAGGGAAGTTTGGGACTGAATGCTTCGATACTTAGCCAGCCGTCGTATTCGATATCCCTGATCCCCTGAAAGACGCCCGACCAATCGACATTGCCTTTTCCCGGCGTCGAGCGGTCGTTTTCGGAGAGTTGAATAAAGGTAATGCGGTCGCTCATTTGGCGGATGCAGTCACCGATATTTTTTTCCTCAATATTGGCGTGAAAGCTGTCGAACATGATTTGGCAAGCGGGGTGATTGACTTCATCAACAAAGCGAATCAGATCATCGCCGCAACTCGTAAGGTAGGTTTCGAAGCGGTTGAGGTATTCCAGTCCCAGACCGACGCCCTGACTTTCGGCGTATTCGGCCAATTTCTGGATGCCTTCGACGCCCCATTTCCACTCTTCACCCGTGGCGGCTTGCCCGGTAAACACACTGAGGGCGGCGTTGAACGGCCCCATCAGTCGGGGGGCGCCAAGCACGGCGGCGCAGTCGACATTGCGTTTCAAATTCTCAAGCGCGTAGGCGCGTATTTTTGCATCAGGACTAATCAGGTTGGCATCGGCCCCGCAAAAGGTGTCGGCTTCGCGGTGTAGGCCCATTTCATCCAGACGCTTGCGCCAGCCTTCCCAGGCTTTTGGGTCAGGATTAAAAACGGGTACCTCCACACCCTCAAAGCCAATTTCCTGAATCAAATCCAACACCGGAAAAAGGGTTTCATCCACCTGCGTGCCCCAAAGTAGCAGGTTCATACTATATTTCATACACTATGTAAATTTGAAAATACAATTTTACAATAAAAAAATGCTAAAAACGTCCAATGTTTTGACTAATTCTGACTCTTTTTTGACTAATTTTGAAAAACAATCGTAGTTTTCGGATAAATTTTAGCCAATATGAAACCTGCCCTACTCAAAAATATTGAGAGCATTACCGGTTCACTCATCATTCAACGGCTGGATGCACCCCACTTTGATCCGAATTGGCATTTTCATCCGCACTACCAGCTTTTTACGGTGCTGTCAGGTGCGGGTACACGGCTGATTGGCGATTCTATCCAAACATTTGAGGAGGGTGATACCGTGTTTTTAGGTCCCGATGTACCACACTTGTGGCGGAGCGAGGCGGCGTATTTTGAGAAAAATAGTACCAGGCTGACGGAGGGTATCGTGCTCTATTTTCAGAAAGATTTTTTAGGCAGCGAGTTTTTGCAGAAACCCGAAATGTATGGCATTTCCCAATTACTGTTGGCCTCGAACCGAGGGATTGTCTACACTGGAGAAACGCGCCGAATGATCCTTGCAGCACTGGGAAATTTGTTGGACGAGGATAACTTCACCCGGACAATCAAAACATTGGCACTACTCAACGCGATGGCGCATAGTAGCGACGGCACACCCATCACAAGTTATGGCTACGTCAATACCCATAAAGTGTCGGAAACCGAGCGCATGCAGAAAGTACATAACTACGTTTTGCAGCACTTTCAGCAGGAAATCAGATTGGGCGAAGCGGCTTCGTTGGCGGGTATGAGCGAGGCGGCTTTTTGCCGGTATTTTCGCGCGCGAGCCAACAAGACGTTCACAGATTTTGTGAACGAAATTCGCATCGGTCACGCATGCAAACTACTGCTTACAGAGTCTATGAATATCTCCCATATTGCCTACGAAAGTGGCTTTGACACCTTGTCCAATTTCAATCGGAATTTTAAAAAAAGCGTCCGGCAAACGCCCCGTCAATACCGGAGCGCCTACCGGACGTCGGTTGCTTAGCAAAGAGCAAGCTAAGCGGTTACTTTTCCTGCTCGTTCAGCGACCAGTCATAGTCCATGTACGTGATTTTGGCATCTTTGTTTAGCTCGGTAGTGGCGTATTCATTGACCCAATCGACCACCGTATCGTCTCCACGCTTAAAGTCCTTCTTGTACCAATCGAAATAAGGCGAAAGCTGGGCTTCGTTGGCACTGATAATCTTGTTCTTGGCCGGGTTATTGATAAACTGTTTCCCCTGATCGCGCAACTGCTCGTCCAGGATTTCGGGTATGTAGGCTTCTTTCTGAAGGTCAGGGCAAGATTTGGCGGCGCACACCAGCGCAAAGTGAAAGCGCGGATCATCTTTGAAGCGCTTGCGAAGCGTTCCCTGCTCTATTTTGTTGAGATCGTACTTCTTGTCCCCTATCTCAAAAAATTTGATATCCCAGGGCGTGTTGACAAACGTCACTTGAAAGCCAGGTCCGATATCCTTGATACTTTTGACGGGATAGTGATTCAAAATCAACTTTACCGTGTAGGCATTGTAGGCGTTGATCCAATACGCCATTTGCTGCGCTTCGGTCCACTCGTCCTTCACAATCGGCGTGTTGCTGAGCAGGGCCAAGTATTCATCGAGTTTGGCTTCGTCTTAGTCATGCCTTTGTAATCGACCCGTCCCTCGTTGTTGACGTGCGCTTTCAGCAAGCCGTCCCATTTTTGGTGACTGATGGGCAGGGAAGCGTACTTCCATCCGGCTTTGTCATCTTTTACTTCCTCGGCCGATTTTTCCGAGTCTGGCTTATTGTCAGGGCTGCAGCTTGCGACCAAAAATAAGGAAAGCAGAGCTGCTACCGAGGGGTGTTTTTTAATGAACATAAGGTTTTGTTTTTAGGGCATGTTTATAAGAGATACGAATTAACAAAACATTTAGACCACTATACGTCAGCATCTTTTCCAGGCTTGCAGCGCTCCTTAAATATCTGTCCGGGGAAATTAGTGCTCGATAATTTCTTTTATCTTTCCCATTCTCTCTATCCGATAATAGATTTACAGACACAACCCTTTTTCTTCAAAAAATTATGAGCATTTACAACCGCCGTACTTTCGTAAAAACCGCCGCCCTCGCCGGATTTAGCCTGTCCCAACTGGATGTATTGGCTGCGCCATTAGCCACGGCAGCCGGGAAGCGTGTGGGAATCATCGGGCTGGACACCTCCCACAGCGTAGCGTTCACCAAAGTGCTTAATGGGCCAACACCTGACGCGGCCTACCTAGGCTACCGCGTGGTGGCGGCCTACCCGCAGGGCAGCCGCGACATCGAATCGAGTGTCAAGCGCATTCCCGAATACACAAAATCAGTCGAGGAATTGGGGGTAAAAATTGTCGATTCCATCGCTGAACTGTTGACGCAGGTGGATGTGGTATTGCTGGAAACCAACGACGGACGCCCACATCTTGCACAAGGCATCGAGGTAATGAAAGCAGACAAGCGGCTGTTCATCGACAAGCCCATCGCGGGCTCATTGGCCGATGCGGTAGCGCTGATGGAGGCTGCCAAAAAATATAATGTACCGCTTTTTTCGGCTTCGTCGTTGCGGTACATAAAAGGCGTGGAGGGCTTGGACAAGCGTACGGTGGTGGGCGCGGATACTTTCAGCCCCGCAGAGCTTCAGCCCAACCATCCCGACTTGTTTTGGTACGGCATTCATGGCGTTGAGACGCTCTTCACGGTGATGGGTACCGGCTGCAAGTACGTGCAACGCGTAGGCAATGATCTCACAGATATTGTAATAGGTACCTGGACCGATGGCCGCATCGGAACGTTTCGCGGTACGCGTTCGGGCAAGCACGAATACGGAGGCACGGTCTTTACCCAAAATGGCAACCTGATTTTAGGGCCCTACGCCGGTTACGAGCCCCTTTTACAGGAAATAATTAAGTTTTTCGAAACAGGAAACCCGCCCGTCTCCTCCACCGAAACGCTGGAAATTTACGCCTTTATGGAAGCAGCTGACGAGAGCAAGCGGCAAAGTGGCGCGGCCGTGACAATTGAGAGCGTGATGCGCAAGGCCAAACGCGGGTAACGTGTTATGACTTCGTTCAGAGGGGCTGCCAGCCAGTAAATTTTGCAATCTAACCGCTTTGCTATTCTCGAACCACTAGACAAAGCCAAGGATCCTACCCGTTACAAAATTCTAATTACATGACATTCACTTCCGATTCGCGCCGCTCCTTTATCAAGAAAACATTAGCGGGTACTGCCGCTTTGTCATTAGGGGGGATTTTGCCCGGTTTCAGCCCTAAGAGTTACGCCCGCATCGTGGGAGCAGCCGAACGGGTTACCCTTGGTGTGATGGGCGTGAATAGTCGGGGACTCGCGCTGGCTTCTAATTTCGCGATTCAACCTAACTTTGAAGTAATCAGTATTTCCGACGTGGACAGCCGTGCCGCTGACAAATGCATCAAAACCGTCGCCGATCTGGCCGGGAAAGCACCCAAAGCTATGCCCGATTTTCGGAAAGCGCTGGAAAACAAAGACATGGACGCCCTGATCGTGGCCGCGCCCGACCACTGGCACGCGCCAGCGGCTATTTTGGCCTCCCAGGCGGGCAAGCATGTGTATCTTGAAAAACCCTGTAGCCACAATCCCAACGAAGGCGAGATGCTGGTGGCAGTGGCTAAAAAATACAAGAACGTAATTCAGATGGGCAACCAGCGACGCTCGTGGCCCAACGTGGCGGCGGGAATCGCCGAAGTACAGGGCGGTAGCATCGGTCGGCCGTATTTTGCAAAGGGCTGGTACACCAACAACCGCCCGTCAATCGGCATCGGCAAGCAAACGGCCGTTCCCGCCTGGCTGGATTACGACCTGTGGCAGGGACCCGCGCCACGCCAGCCCTACCAGGATAATTTCCTGCACTACAATTGGCACTGGTTCTGGCATTGGGGCACGGGCGAGGCGCTCAATAACGGTACTCACATGGTCGACCTGATGCGCTGGGGATTGGGCGTGGACTATCCCACGCGCGTGACGTCGTCCGGGGGGCGCTACCGCTACCAAGACGACTGGCAAACGCCCGACACGCAGGTCATCACGCTGGAGTTTCCGAATAATACCGCCATGACCTGGGAGGGCCGAAGCTGCAATGGCCGGAGCGTGGAGGGAAATAGCGTCGGGGTAATATTTTACGGAGAAACGGGCTCGTTACTAATCGGGAGCGGTAATTCTTACAAGATCTACGACCTTGAAAACAAACTGGTGAAAGAAGTCAAGAATGACATCGTCATTGATCCGCTCAACCGCATGGACCCTTCGCAGGCACTCGACGCTTTTCACTTCCAAAATTTCCACGACGGCATCACCAAAGGTGTAGCTCTGAAATCCGACATCCTGGGCGGGCACCAGAGTACCCTGCTTTGTCAGTTGGGAAACATCGCACAAAGAACAAGCGGCGCGCTGGACGTGGATGCTACCAACGGTCATATCAAAAACAACCCCGAAGCGATGAAACTCTGGAAACGGGAATACGAAAAAGGCTGGGCACCTAAGGTATAGCATGGCTAACGGCTAACGGCTAACGGCTAACGAAAAATAATATCCTTCAAGCTAACCTACCATAATGCCCTCAAAAATTGCTGTCAGTTCGCTTAGCAGGCGAGATACCATCATTTCGATTGTAATCGTTGGCGTGCTGTTTTTCATCTTCGGCTTCGTATCGTGGGTGAACGCCATTTTGATTCCCTATTTCAAAATCGCCTGCGAGCTGACCAGTTTCCAATCCTATCTGGTAGCGTTCGCTTTTTATATTTCTTATTTCGTCATGTCGGTTCCGGCGGCTTACCTGCTCAAAGCGGCTGGTTTCAAACGCGGCATGATGATTGGTTTTTGGGCGATGGCCTTGGGAGCCTTCGTTTTCGTTCCGGCGGCCTACGCCCGTACCTATGAGATTTTCCTGCTGGGCTTGTTCCTGATCGGCGTCGGGCTGGCGATATTGCAAACCGCGGCCAATCCTTACATTACCATTCTAGGCCCCAAGGAGCGGGCCGCGCAACGCATCAGCATCATGGGAATCTGCAACAAAGCTGCGGGCATTTTGGCGCCGCTGCTGTTTGCGGCCGTCATCCTGCGCCCCACCGATTCCGACCTTTTCAAACAACTCGCCACGATGGGCGAAGCCGAACGCGGCGCGGCGCTCGACGAGTTGATCCGACGCGTGATCGTGCCCTATGCCACCGTCGGCACCATCCTTTTTGTGCTGGGCATCCTCGTCTATTATTCTCCGTTGCCCGAGCTGGACACCGAGGCAGAAAGCGCCGAACTAGCTACGGCTAACGCGGGAAAAACGAGTATTTTCAAATTTCCCCACCTTATCCTGGGCGCCGTAGCCATATTCCTGCACGTGGGTACGCAGGTGATCGCCATTGACACGATTATCGGCTACGCGGGTTCGATGGGCATCGGATTACTGGAAGCAAAAGTATTTCCGTCTTATACCCTTTTCCTGACTATTTGTGGTTACACCTTGGGGATAGTAATGATCCCCAAATTCATCCGGCAGGTCAATGCGCTGCGGGTCTGTACGCTACTAGGTATGGCTTTCACCTTCCTAATTATTTTCGCCAACGGACGCGTCGGTTTTCTGGGTCACGATGCCGATATTTCTATTTGGTTCATCGTGTTGCTGGGCCTGGCCAACTCGCTCGTGTGGGCGGGTATCTGGCCGCTGGCTTTGGACGAGTTGGGTCGATTCACCAAGTTGGGCGCTTCCATCCTGATCATGGGTTTGTGCGGCAACGCGCTTATGCCTTTACTGTACGGCTACTTCGCTGATTTGTACAGCCTGCGCGCTGCCTACTGGGTGTTGGTTCCGTGCTACGTTTATTTGATTTATTACGCCTTTCACGGGCATCTAGTTCGGCGGTGGCGTTTGTGATTTTTTTATAAAAAACGAATTGACTTTTCATGGAATTCAAGATCGACATTTCGGAAGACAGCCAGGAGCTCGGCCAAAAATCCGGCGACCTGGCAGCGCAGCTAATCAAAGCAGCTATCGCTAAAAAAGGCCAGGCCAACATCATCCTGGCCACTGGCACCAGCCAGTTTGCCACGCTGGAACAACTCCTATCCCACCAGGATATTGATTGGAGCAAAGTCGTGATGTTTCACCTGGATGAGTACATTGGCTTGCCCATCACGGCGCCGGCCAGTTTTCGGAAGTATTTGAAAGAGCGTTTCATCGACCGGGTCCCCACGCTGAAAGCCTACCACCTCATCGACGGTGAGGCTGATCCTGAACAGGAATGCGCCCGGCTGGGTAAACTTATTGCCGCGCAGCCGATCGACATGGCGCAGGTGGGCATTGGTGAAAACGGCCACCTGGCGTTCAACGAT
>JBBSSJ010000128.1:0-12666 GCA_038242095.1 Cytophagales bacterium | reverse complement strand
TGCGCTCTTTGCGGGCATAGTCATTCCGCCCGTCGACGACGCGCCGGAAGACGAAACCGAATAGTCCTTTCGTTAGTCCCCCATGAACGTACCCCTTCGGATAGCCCGACGCTATTTCCTGGCCCATAACAAGCGTAGTTTCATCAGTGTGATCGCCCTGATCGCGATGGTGGGCGTCGGCGTAGGGACCATGGCGATGGTCGTGGTACTTTCAGTGTTTAACGGCATGGAGGAGCTCAACCGTCAGATTTTTAAAACTTTTGACGCCGACATGCAGGTGACGCCAATTGAAGGGCGGCGATTTTTGATCTCAGATGGCGTCTTACAAAAACTCAACGCCGCCGAAGGCGTAGCCGCCGTGACGCAGGTCATTGAGGACAACGCGCTGGCTCGCTACGGGGGCAATCAAACCGTCGTGCGACTCAAAGGCGTTGACAGTACCTTCGTGCAGCGCGGGCAGCTGGACACGGCAATGATCGAGGGCAATATGCGCCTGATGGGCCCTGACGGCACGCCGTTCGCCCTGGTGGCCGACGGCGTCCGGGGCGCGCTGCTCATTTCGCTAAGTGACATCCTGACGCCCCTCGAACTATGGTACCCGCGCAACGACCGCAAGACGCTCAGCCTGTCGTCGCCCGATGCCTTCAACAAGGTCCGGGTCCGGGCGGGCGGCACGTTTTTCATCGAGAGTCGCTACGACGATTACGTCATTGCGCCGCTGGAGACCGTCGCCAAGCTGCTACAATTCGGCAAGCAACGCACTTCGCTCGAAATCCAGCTTCGGCCCTCAGCCGATGCAGACGCCGTACAGCGTCGGCTGAGCGCTATTTTGGGCGAGCAATTTTTTGTTAAAAACCGCGACGAACTTAACGCTGACCTGTTGCGGGCCATTCGGATCGAGAAACTGTTTGTGACGGTCACACTGGCCTTTATCATCCTGGTGGCGGCGACCAATATTTTCTTCTCGCTGAGCATGCTGGCGATTGAGAAAAAGGAAGATATTCGAATGCTATTCGCGCTGGGCGCCACGGCGGGCATGGTCCGGCAGATTTTCCTGTCAGTGGGCGGCATCGTGGCGCTGTCGGGCGCGGTGCTGGGACTCATTTTTGGGGTGCTCCTTTGCTGGTTGCAGCAGCGCTACGGGCTGGTGTCGATGGGTACCGCCAACGCCATCGTGGACGCCTATCCCGTCAAATTAATTTGGGGTGACGTGCTGATGACGGCCGTCATTATTGTGCTCATCACCGTTGGCGTGTCGTACATTCCGGCGCGCCGGGCCGCCCGGTCGGTCGATACGGGAATGCTGGCGTGAATTCGGTAGTTTTGGTTTGGGTAGTGGGCATTTAAAGGTAAGAGAACGAAAAGGTTATGATCGCATCGATAAAGAATTTTAAAAAGAAAGTGCTGTTTTTGGCTTTGCTGCTGGCGGCTTTTCTGAATAGCGCCGAAGCGAGTCCGGGGTATGAATTTCACAAAAATCCTGCCCCGATTTCCGCCGCCGATACCTCCCGGCGCGCCCCGGGCGTCATAACCGCGCGGGGGCCGTATCGCCCTACCCGCACGCTTTACAACGATATCCTGCACACCAAGCTCAACCTGCGCTTCGATTGGCTCCGGCAGCACGTGCTGGGTACGGCGACCATTACGTTCAAGCCCTATTTTTATCCCCAAAAAACGCTGATCCTCGACGCCAAAGGCTTCGAAATTCAGGGCGTTTATCAGATCGATACGCTCGCTCGGCTGGATACGCTGAACAACAAAACTACCCGCGAGCCCATCCGCGACGCGCTGGAGTACAATTACGACCGCCGCCAACTGACCATTCGGCTCAAGCGGGCCTACAACCGCAACGAGCGCCTTTACGTACAAATCGAGTACGTGGCCAAGCCCAACGAATTACCGCGCGGCGAGCCCGGCGACCATCCCGACGACAAAGGCCTGTACTTCATCAACGCCGACGGACTCGACGAGGGCAAGCCGAAGCAAATCTGGACGCAGGGCGAGACGGAATCGAATTCGGCCTGGTTTCCGACCGTGGACAGCCCTAACGAGAAGATGTTGCAGGATATTTACCTCACCGTCGACAGTACCTATAAAACCCTCTCGAACGGGCTGCTCATTACCTCAGCCAAAAATGATGACGGTACGCGCACCGACCACTGGAAGCAGACCCTCCCCCACGCCCCCTACCTGGCGATGATCGCCGTGGGCGATTTTGCCGTGACCCGCGAAATGATGGCCAACGGCCTGGAAGTGAGTTACTACGTGGAACCTAAGTACGCCAACGATGCCAAGGCTATTTTTGGCCGGACGCCCGAAATGATTGCGTTTTTCTCCAATATCTTCGGCATGAATTTTCCCTGGGAAAAGTATGCCCAAATTGCCGTGCGTGACTTTGTGGCTGGGGCAATGGAAAACACGACCGCCACTATCCACGAGCAGGGCGTGCAGGCTGATAGCCGCGCTTTGGTAGACGGCAACTCCGATGGCGTGATTGCCCACGAATTGGCCCACCACTGGTTCGGTGATTTGGTCACGAGTGAAGAGTGGGGCCAATTGGCGCTCAATGAATCTTTTGCCAATTACTCGGAATACCTCTGGGAGGAATATGCGGCGGGAGTCGATGCGGCCGACTGGAAGGGCTCGCAGGATTTGCGGCAGTACTTGGGCGAAGCTGACCAGAAAAAAGTACCCATCGTGCGGTATTTCTACAAAGATCGCGAGGATATGTTCGACAGCCATTCCTACGCCAAGGGCGGGCGCGTGCTGCACATGCTGCGCAAGTACGCGGGCGACGAAGCGTTTTTCCTGGCGCTCCAAAACTACCTGAAAGCGCACCGCTTCAGTACGGCCGAGATTAACGATCTGCGGGAAGAATTCGAGAAAGTGACGGGCGAAGACCTGAACTGGTTTTTCGATCAGTGGTTCATGAAGCCGGGCCATCCCGTGCTTAAAGTCGAGCAGGAATATGCGGCGGCGGGGCAAAAAGTACGCCTCAAAATCACCCAATTGCAGGATACGCTCGCGACCACGGTTTATCGTTTGCCGCTCAAAGTGGATGTCTGGGTCGATAGCGTCAAAACGCGCTACGATGTGGTGGTCGACCAGGCGAAGCAGACGCTCGAGTTTCCGGCCCGCAGTCGTCCCGATTTAGTCGTCTTCGACGCGGAAACACAATTACTGGGTACCATCGAGCACGAAAAAAGCCGCGGCGAGTACGTGTACCAATTTTACCATGCCGACAAATTCCTGACTAAATACGACGCCCTCACGCACCTGGAAGGCAAGCTGATCGACTCCACGATTCGGCGCGTGATGCTGGACGCCATCAACGATCCTTTCTGGAAAATCCGGCAGGTGGCGGTTGCCAATTTCGCCGAGTACGACGGACTGGAATTCGTGCAGGCCGAGCGGCTGGTGCAAAGCCGCGCCCGCATCGACCCCAACTCACTGGTGCGCACCGAAGCCATCCTGACGCTGGCTTCTTTCGGCGACAATTCCAACGACCCGCTTTTCCGCGAAGCGCTCAACGACACCTCGTATTTGGTAGTGTCGGTAGCGCTCGATGCCTACCTCATCGGCAAGCCCGGTGATGCCGCTGAGATTGCCGAGCGCTTCGAAAACTCACCTAACGATGCTGTTGTGGCCGCCGTGGGTAACTATTACGCCGGGCTTGCCACGCCGGAGCGTTACGACTGGTTTCTGCAAAAAATGGAAGGCATGAATCCTTCCGACCGCTACAATTTCCTGCAAGTCTTCGGGAAGTACCTGGTCAAATCGCCCTCCGACGTGCAGCGCCGCAGCATTCCGATCCTCGAAAGCCTGGCCCGGAACAATCCCGCCTACTTTGTGCGCTTCGGGGCGTATCAGGTACTGGGTCTGATGACCGACATCCAAGGCGTGGCGTCTATCCGGAAGGACATCCGCAGCAACGAACGTGACCCGAAATTGAAGGAGATGTACAGTCAGTTTGGGGAATTGTAAGGGGTTGTTTGTTTAGTTGTTTGGTTGTTTAGCCTATTGTGTTTATCAATTATAAACTGAACCCTCTAACCGAAAGACTATCCATACTTTTTCCTGATTGGCGCGGTTATTTTGCAGCTTATAACAAGTCTTTTCTTTTGAAAAGGAGAAATAAGGCAATCAAAACAGAAGAAATACCTATCCATCATGGAAAAATCAAGAGAAGTAGTTATAAGAGAAATCGCCGCCGAACATGGCGTAACCGTTGGGACCGTGGCCTCGCTATTGCACGGCTTGCAGGCCACGGGCGGCAATCAGGTGCAGTTTAACATTGGTGAACTAGGCGGCATTGGCCAATGGCAACCCGACATGACGATGGTCGGCGATATGTTCAATCACGATTTGAAGGCTAAGGTCGAAAAACTCTGCGCAGACCTTGCACCGCTGTCGCGCAAACTGCCCCGCGAAGTCGCCGATGAGAGCCATGCCGTGCCGGGTCGTAGTCAGGCGACCTTCAAAGGCAGTCAAAACGACACGCACTATACGTATTACGCCGAAGAAAATAAGCTCGTGATTTACGACGATGGCAAGAACACCAGCTACGACACCACGGATTATCCGCTGACTGGCGTGCAACAATCGCAGGACGCTAGCGGCAAAAAACTCTCCTTTACCTATCCCGGCGGCGTAGTGGCGGTGAAAGAGTTGAAAAAAATATGAGATATGAGATTTTCTCATGCTCGGAATATGAAAAAGCGCGGTCGAATGATTTCGACCGCGCTTTTTGCGTTTATGATATTGACATTTACGAAGGCATCTGACATCCAACGCCCACACCTACTCTTCCATCCCAAACGCTGCTTTCGCTTCTTCGTACGTCATATTCTCGTAATTGAGGCGTCCGGCTTGGCCGCCGGGGACGAGTACGTAACGGAACTCATTGTTGGGCGAAGGCGGGACGGGTGGGCGGATGGGTGTCGACCAGATTCGTATCTTGTTAAAGGACAACGCGAAGTCGATCATTTCCTCGGTGAATTGAGCGTAAATCCGCACGGGCAGTTGCCGTACCTGATTGTTATCGGTTTCGAGCTTTACGTAGACTAGTACCAACCCGCGGTCCAGAATTTCCTGGCTCAGGCGCGGGACCGTAATGTCGATGTAGGAGCGTTGCACGCCGAATACGTTCACGGAAGTCCAGGAACCCGCCTTGGCCCAGTTAGAATAGATCACATTGGCTGTGCCCGCAGGTCCGTTGATACCGGGTGTACCGGCGGGGCCTTGGGTACCATTGCTTCCGGCGGGACCGGTGGGGCCGGCCGGGCCTTTACAGGCGTTAAAAAGTAACACGCTGAGTAGCAAAAGTAGCAGCACAGCGTAGTTCGTATGTTTTTTCATGGGATAGATTTCCTTACAGAATTGTGTTTTGCGGCGCAAAGGTTATGATTCGTACCAAGACCCGCAACACTTGTACCAAAACTGAACGACCACCGATCGAAGGTATTACACCATGCTTTGCCCTAGTTTTGGACCTAGGCCTTATCTTTGACCTCGATACGCTATTCAACCCGTACCCCAGCTTATGCCCCAGCCTACCCGCAAGCTTTTCCTGCTCGATGCTTTCGCCCTGATTTACCGCGCCCATTTTGCTTTTATCAAAGCGCCCCGCGTCACCTCGTCGGGCATGAACACCAGCGCGGTGTTCGGTTTTACCAACACGCTGCTGGAAGTCCTGAAAAAAGAAGCGCCCACCCACATCGGCGTGGCCTTCGACACGCCCAAACCTACGTTCCGGCACGTACAATTTGAAGCGTACAAGGCCCAGCGTGAGGCCCAGCCCGAGGACATCACCATCGCCGTGCCTTACGTGAAGCGGCTGCTGGAAGCGATGAACATCCCTTGCCTGCACGTGGACGGCTTCGAGGCCGATGACGTGATCGGTACCCTGGCGCGCCGCGCGGCTGAGGAAGGTTTCGAGGTATTCATGATGACACCCGATAAGGATTACGGCCAGCTTGTGCAGGAGCATGTGTACATGTACAAGCCCGCCTTTATGGGCAACGGCGCCGAAAAAATGGGGGTCGCCGAGATTCTGGACAAGTGGAAAATCGAGCGCGTCGACCAGGTCGTCGATATGCTGGGCCTTATGGGCGACGCTTCCGACAATATCCCCGGTGTACCGGGCGTGGGCGAAAAAACTGCCCAAAAACTGCTGGCGGAATACGGCAGTTTGGAAAACATCATTGCGCGGGCGGGCGAAATTAAGGGCAAGCTCGGCGAGCGCATCCGCGAGAATACCGAGCAGGCGATTCTGTCCAAACATCTCGCCACCATCGACGTGCAAGTACCCATCGAGTTCAGCGTCGAAGCCCTGATTTGCGAAGCCCCCGACGCCGACAAGGTTAATATGCTTTTTGACGAATTGGAATTCAGGACGCTCCGCCGCCGCGTGTTGGGCGAGGATTCCGCGCCCGCGCCTGCCCCAATTTCTACAAAGGGCAAACCCGGCCAGCTTGACCTGTTCGGTGCCGCTGCCAATCCCGACATCGCGGCTTTCGAGGGTTCAACTTCCAGCAACCAGACGGTTGCGCCGCCCGACATTTTCAGAACCATCGCCACGAGTTTGCATGACTACCAAACGGTCGATACGCCAGAGTTGATGGAAAGTCTGGCATTTTACCTGAGCCAGCAGACGGAATTTTGCTTTGATACCGAAACCACCTCGCTCGACGCCCTGCAAGCCGAACTGGTAGGCTTCGCTTTTGCCTACCGCGCCGGAGAAGCGTTTTATGTACCCGTTCCAGAAGACCAGAAAGCCGCGCAGGCGATTATCGAGATTTTCCGGCCCGTGCTGGAAGACGAGAATATTACCAAGATCGGGCAGAATTTGAAATACGATCTGATGGTTTTGGAAAAATACAATCTGCGCGTGAAGGGCAAACTCGCCGATACCATGCTGGCGCACTACCTGCTCGAACCCGAAAAGCGGCACGGCATGGACCGCATGGCCGAGCAGTACCTGCATTATCAGCCCGTCGCCATTGAGGAGTTAATTGGCAAGAAGGGCAAGAAACAGGGTACCATGCGCGACGTGTCCATCGCCGACGTGACCGAGTACGCCGGAGAGGACGCCGACGTGACGCTCCAGCTCCATCACCTGTTGATGCCCGAATTAACCGAAAAGGCCGCTGTGAAGCTCTTTGAAGGCGTGGAAATGCCGCTCGTGCGGGTGTTGACCAGCATGGAAAGCGAGGGTGTCAACGTCGACACCGACGCGCTGGCCGTGATGTCGAAGGAACTGGACAACGACATCAAGGTGCTGGAGGCGGACATCTTCACGCAAGCGGGCGCAGAGTTCAATCTCAACTCACCGAAGCAGTTGGGCGAGATTTTATTTGACAAAATGGAACTGGTCAAAAACCCGAAAAAGACCAAAACCGGGCAGTACGCCACCGGAGAAGACGTCCTTTCGAACCTGGAAAGTGAACACGAAATCGCGCGCAAGATCCTGGATTACCGCGAATTGCAGAAGCTAAAATCGACCTATGTCGACGCGCTGCCGCTGCTCATCAACCCCAAGACGGGCCGTCTGCATACTTCCTACAATCAGGCGGTAACGGCCACCGGGCGCCTAAGCTCTACCAATCCTAACCTCCAGAACATTCCGATTCGCACGCCGCGCGGCCGTGAAATCAGAAAAGCCTTCGTGCCCCGCTCGGAGGAATTTCTAATCCTGTCGGCCGACTATTCGCAGATCGAACTTCGCATTATGGCAGCTTTCAGCGGCGATCCGAGTATGATGGAAGCTTTCAACCAGGGCCGCGACATCCACGCGACCACGGCCAGCAAGGTGTTTCACACCCCCCTTGAAGACGTGACGGCCGACATGCGGCGTCAGGCCAAGTCGGTCAACTTCGGGATTATCTATGGGATTTCTGCCTTCGGGCTGGCTAAGAATCTGGGCGTGTCGCGGGGCGACGCCAGTGATATTATCAAATCCTACTTCGAGGAATTTCCGGCCGTGAAGGCTTACATGGACCGCGTCATAGAGGAGGCCCGCGAAAAAGAATACGTCGAGACGATTTTGGGACGCCGCCGCTACCTAGCCGACATCAACTCGCGCAACCAAACCAACCGGGGATTCGCCGAGCGTAACGCCATCAACGCGCCTATCCAAGGCTCGGCTGCTGACATGATCAAGCTGGCGATGATTAACATTCAGGATTTTATAGAGAAAGAAAAACTCCGCTCCCGCATGATCCTGCAAGTCCACGACGAACTAGTTTTCGACGCCCACCGCGACGAACTCGATTTCCTGAAAACCAACGTCGAAGACCTCATGCAAAACGCCCTGCCCATGGAAGTCAAAATGGAAACCGGTATCGGCGTGGGAAAAGATTGGTTGGAAGCGCATTAATGGGAGAAAGGAGGAAAGGATAAAGGGAGGAAAGGGCTTGTGCGCTTAGTGTTGCTTCATAAGACGAATTTATTTTTCCTACATTTCGGAAAAGTAAACCAGCGTTTTTCCTTATTTCGCCATGAAAATCCTGATCGTTTGTACTAATCACGCCGATTATCCCACCAAGGAAACCAAGACCGGGCTCTGGTTGAATGAGTTGACGCATTTTTACGAAGTGTTCGACAAGCGCCGCATCGAGATGGACTTTGTGAGCCCGCTCGGCGGGCCTATTCCCATCGACGCCCGCAGTCTGGACCTGGATGACGACCTCAATCGGGTTCATTACGAAGACGAAGGCTTCCGTCAAAAATTACTAAATTCGCTCTCCCCCGCCCAAATAAAAACCGACGATTACCAACTCATTTACTACGCGGGCGGTCCCGGTGCCATGTGGGATCTGGCCGACAACGCCGCGTTGCAGGCCATCACGGCCAGAATTTACGAACGCGGTGGCTCGGTCGCGGCGGTCGGCCACGGCGTGTGCGGGCTGCTGAACGTCATGCTTTCGGATGGTATTCGGCTGATTCATGACAAGTACGTAACCGGTTTTTCAAACGTGGAAGAAAAACTGGCGAGTTTTGTGAGCGAAGCACCCTTTTACCTCGAAGACCGCCTGCGCGAGTATGGCGCGCACTACACCAAAAGTATGATTCCCTTCGTGCAAAATATCGAAGTAGACGAGCGGCTCGTCACTGGCCAGAACCCGAATTCGGCCGGAAAAGTAGCCCGTAAAATTATGGAAGAGATTTCTGAGAAATAAATGAGACACTACATCCTGGCCGAAACCAACTGGAAGGCCGTCAAAGACCAGTCATTCGAATTGGCGATTCTGCCCTGGGGAGCCACCGAGGCCCACAACTACCACCTGCCCTATGGTACCGACGTGTACGAAGCTGACCACATCGCGGCCGAGTCGGCGCGTATCGCCTGGGAATGGGGCGCGAAGGTCGTCGTACTACCGACGGTTCCCTTCGGTGTGAACAGCGGACAGACGGATATCCTGCTCAATATCAACATGCACCCCAGCACCCAACTCGCCGTGCTAAACGACATCGTGGAAGTACTTGATCGCCAGGGCATCCATAAGCTCGTGGTACTCAACAGCCACGGCGGCAACGACTTCAAGCCCATCCTCCGCGAGCTGGGCGTACACTACCCCAAGATGCACCTGAGTTTTTGCTTTTGGTTTAATATCCTGGATCGATCAGCCTACTTCGAAGAAAAGGGCGACCACGCCGACGAGCTCGAAACCAGCGTGATGCAGCACCTCCGCCCCGAACTCGTGCTGCCCCTCGAAGAAGCGGGCGATGGTGCTGCCAAACAGCATACCGTCACGGCCTTCCGCGAAGGCTGGGCGTGGAGCGAGCGCAAGTGGTCGCAAGTTACCGCCGACACGGGCATCGGCGATCCCAGGAAAGCCACGCCTGCCAAAGGCAAGAAGTTTTTCAAAGACTTGACGGAGAAAATCGGCGGTTTCTTCTACGAGTTGGCGAAGGCGGAAAAAATGTATGAATGAAAAAGTGAGTGGCGTCAATGCGTGAGGGCAGTGGGGTGCTCGCTTGCTTCTGATAGATTACAGAGCAAAAGCACGCCCCTACGCATTAACGCCTACACCCACCCCCTTCTAATCTCAATTTCTTATAAAACACTTCCTCCTCTACTTCCCGCAACTCTCCCGGCAGCAAATCACCCAACATCAAATCTTCAATCGCCACGCGAATCAAACGTTGGCAAGGGTGGCCCACGACCCGCGTCATTTTTCTAATTTGATGGTACTTGCCTTCCGTTAATGTGATCCGCAACCAAGTATGGGGCAATCCGGCGCGGTATTCGTAGCCGCCGGGAAAGAGGTCTTCCGGTTCCGGTACCTTCGTGACTTCGCAGGGCGTAGTCGTGTAGTCCACGTTTCCCTTGATGCGAATAGTGATACCAGTCATCAGCTTTTCCAGCGTTTCGTCGCTCACTTCGCGGTACACCTTCACTAAATACGTGCGCGAATGCGGTACTTCACCCTGAAAAAGGAGTTTGGTAATTTTTTTGTCGGTCGTCAGAATCAGCAGGCCCTCTGAATGATTGTCGAGCCGCCCAACGGCGTGAATTCCCTCTGGAAAAGCATGATCCAACTCGCCCAGCATCCGGCCTTCACCGCCGATGAATTGCGAGAGCATATCGTAGGGTTTGTTGAGGAGGAAGTAATGGTGCATGGTGGTAAAATTAGCCCGGTAACTTCATGGCCGTTTGAATCAGGTTACTGGCGCATTTGGCCACGATCTTGCCATCCTGAGTGACGATACGGCCTTCGCAGTGGACGACCGTCCGGCCCGCGCGGATGACTTCGGCCTGGGCGGTAAGTATATCGCCTTGCCGGGCGGCGCTGAGGAAATCGCAGTTGAGGTTAACGGAGGTAAAGATAAATTCGCGGCCGAGCGTGTAGACCAACATGCCAATGACATCATCCAAAATGGCCGCCGAGATACCGCCGTGCAGTACCCCAACCGGGTTGGTCATTTCTTCTCGAATCGTGAATTCAACGCTGATTTTGCCATGGTCCACCGTCCTCAGGGTGCCGTTGAGCCAGCGCCCCAGCGGCGAAATGCTGTCGCTCAGATTTTGGCCAACTCGGCCCTGAAAGTAGGCGAGGTTAGGATTTGGTTTAGGCGTCGTATTCATGGATGGGTCGGTCGTGAAGAAATAATACGGTAAAGGTATAAAAGGTCAAAAATAGGAATAATCGTAGAATAAGCGCCCAATTAGTGCGTAATTCGTGCATTTTATTGTGCTGGTATTCTGAGTAATCATTACCTTTGGGCGTTTTTTGTGGTTGGCTCGATTAGTAACTGGCTACCGACGCTTAAATTGAAACTACATTTTATTGCCGGAAAAACACCCGGTGACCTATCCATAAAACCAACTATTTCCTCCCCTCGTTATGAATTACGAATTGTCCCAAATTCCTGACCGCAGCCCAAAGCCCCGTCAAAACGGCATTACGATGGTGATGGACAAAGGGCTGAGCGTGCGGGAAATCGAGGATATGCTCGAGGTAGCGCACCCGCACATCGACATCGTGAAACTGGGCTGGGCCACCTCGTTCGTTACGCCCAACCTCGACGACAAACTGGCGGCCTACCGCAACGCAAATATCCCCGTGTACTTTGGCGGGACGCTCTTCGAAGCCTTTGTGGTCCGCAATCAGTTCGACGATTTCCGGCGCCTAATCGACAAGTACCAGCTAAGTTACGCCGAGGTGTCGGATGGCTCGGTCGAGATGCCCGCCGATGTCAAGTGTGAGTACATCCGCACGCTGGCTGAGCAGGTTACAGTGCTGTCGGAGGTGGGCTCGAAGGACGAAGAAAAAATCATCCCGCCGTATAAATGGATCAAACTGATGCGCGCCGAACTGGAAGCCGGTGCCTGGAAAGTAATCGGCGAAGCCCGCGAGGCAGGCAACGTGGGCTTGTTCCGCGCCAGCGGCGAAGTGCGGCAGGGCCTGGTGGAGGAAATCCTGACCGAAATACCCAGCGACCGCATTCTGTGGGAAGCCCCACAAAAGTCCCAGCAAGTGTGGTTCGTCAAGTTGCTGGGTGCCGACGTTAACCTCGGCAATATTGCTTCTAACGATCTGATTCCGCTCGAAACTGTTCGTCTGGGGCTCCGGGGCGACACTTTCTCCTTCTTCCTCAACAAGGAAACGCAACAAAAATGGAATTTATCAGCCAAGTAGTCGACTTCTTCCTGCACCTCGACAAGCACCTTTTCGATATCATCGGGGAATACGGCACGCTTACCTACCTCATTCTTTTCCTGATCATATTTACCGAAACCGGCCTGGTGTTCATGCCGCTGCTGCCGGGCGACTCGCTGCTATTTGCGGCCGGAGCACTGGCTGCCTCGACGGGTGCACTCAACGTCTGGCTTATCATCTTACTCTTAATTGTTGCCGCTCTGCTGGGCGACAATGTCAACTACTTCGTGGGCCGCTCGCTGGGTGCGCAGATCAAGCAGCGAAAGCAGATCCTTTTCCTGAAGCACGAGTACCTCGAGCGAACCGAAGCTTTTTACGCCAAACACGGTGGTAAGACGGTCATCATGGCGCGTTTTATCCCGATTATCCGCACGGTGGCCCCTTTCGTAGCCGGAGCAGGGAGCATGAAATATCCGACCTACATCGTCTACTGCATCGCCGGCGCTTTGCTGTGGTTACCCACGCTAACGCTGTTGGGCTACTTTTTTGGCAACATTCCTTT
>JBBSSJ010000127.1:0-12976 GCA_038242095.1 Cytophagales bacterium | reverse complement strand
GATTCACACTTCATCGGCGTGCTGGAACAGAAGCTCGAAAAAGTAAGCATCAAGCGCGTCGACGCCGACCCGATCGATAAGTTGATCGAGAAGGACATTACGCTGGAGAGCGTACTTTCCGACGAGCAGAAGAAAAAAGCCAAGGTACTTTACGAAGGACTGATTGCTTCGAAAGCCGCCACGGTACAGGTAGAAGCGATGCCCGCCGACGAGTTGCCGGTCGTAATCACCTACCCCGAGTTCATGCGCCGCATGACCGACATGCAGGCCACCTCGGGTCAGCCGTCGATGTTTGGCAATATGCCGATGATGTATTCCGTCTCGGTCAACGCCAACCACCCGCTGACCCAGAAAATCCTGGACACGGAAGACGCCGACCAGCAAAAAGCGCTCGCCAAACAGGCGTACGACCTGGCGCTATTAGCCCAGGGAATGCTCAGCGGCAAAGCACTGACGACGTTTGTGCAACGGACGGTGGAAGGCTTGTAAAAGCAACTCACAACTTTACAGAAGCCCAAAACTTTTGGCGAGTCCACGCAAAAAAGGAGCATGACCATCGTCACGCTCCTTTTTTGCTTTACATGGTCACCTTCGATAGGCAAATGAACTATCAACTGTCCATTATTAATTGATCATTCTCTCCCTCCCAAAAGCCGCTCCTGCAAGGCGGTAAACTGTTCCCATTGGCCATCGCGGGCGAGGGCGGCTTGCTGGGGCCAGGTTTCAGGATTATGAATCTGGAAACGCGCACCGGCTGCGTCGAGAATTCCGGCGAGGTGCTGCGGATTGGAGGCCGCCAGACGGGCGAACGTACGGATGCCATCGGCGTTGAGCAATTCTTCAATCTTGGGACCAATGCCTTCGATTATTTTCAGATCGTCGGCTACCGACTCGATGGCCGTATCGGCCATAATAGCAGCCACAACGGGCGGATCTGTGATTTTGACCGGAGTCGAAGTCGATACGACCGGCGGCGCGGGTGCTATTACCAAACTGGCCCGGCATTCATCCAATTCGGCGCGTCGGTGGGCGATATCCTCGCGCAGGTCCTTGATGCGGCCCGACATGATGAGCCGCGCCAGCAGCCACCCGGCAAATGCCGCCGCCGCCAGCAGAATGAGTATTTCTGAAAAGGCGACGGTTCGGCTTAGAGGACTAAATTGCAGTAATATCATGGTAAAAAAGTTTTGAAGGTTTTTAACAAAGGGAATGACTTTGTCATTAGGCCAAGCGGCCTTTGTTCATGATATCCTGCCGGGTTTTGAATTCGTCCCACCGCCCGCTGGCGGCCATTTCGGCTTGCTGCGGCCACGATTCGGGATCGTGCATTTGAAAACGCGGACCCGCCGCGCGCAAAATATCCACGAGCCGCTCGTTGGTCGCTTCACTCAGATGACGAAAGGTCAGGATGCCTTCCTTATTGAGCAACTCCTCAATTTTGGGTCCAATGCCTTCCACCAGTTTTAAATTGTCGGGTTGGACTGGCACCATTTCCATCGGATCGGTCACGTCGGCCACCGTAGCCGGAAGCGTAGTAGCAACCAGGTCGATGGGCTCGGGGGCAACGAAACTGAGGAGGTCGATCGCGTTGATTGGATCAATCACCGGCGCAATGGGCGGCACGACTACCATTGTGGCTATGCGATCGTGGCAGTTGGAAAGTTCGACATCTAGGTTGGCCAGTTCAACTTCCAGCGACTCGGCCACACCACGGCTGCTACGGTAGCCGATGACATAGCCAATAATGGCCGCCACGACCAGCATGATCATGTGCTGCCACATCGCATCGGGCAGATTCAGGGGATTCAGTTCAAACATGTTGTTTATGTGTTTATTTGTTTAGGTGTTTAATCATTTAGGTGTTTAGCTGGTTAGTTATCGGTCAAATTGTGCTATACGACTCCACAACTAAGCAATACTGTGCTACTGTACCACAATGTCGACCCGGCGGTTGGCGCGGCGGCCGGCGGATGTGTCGTTCGTAGCCTTGGGCTGCGTTTCGCCCTTGGCCTCGGTGGTCAATTGGTCGGCGCCAATGCCTGCCTTGATTAGCGCTCTCTTTACATCCTCTGCCCGCGCTTTGGAGAGTCGCATGTTCGTGGCCTTTTCCCCATCGTTGTCGGTATGGCCGGTGAGCACCAGCCTTTTGCCTTTATTAGCAGCCAGGTACTTGACGGCTTCGGCTACAAACTGCCGGTTGGCGTCAGTTTTAATGTAGTCGGCGCTGGCGGTCGGAAAGTATAAATCCATGGGTTTGAAGACGCCCTCGTACTTCTGGGCGTTAGCCAGGTCTCCCTCCGTAGTAGGAATGGGTAAGCTGAAATTGAAGCCGATACCTCCCCGCATGGAATCAGGACTGAACACAATATCGTCCATCAGTTTGCTGCTGGTGGTCAGCGATTCGGCAGCGACGCCCAGACTTACCAGATACGCCTTGACGCCTTTGGCGCGGGCGATACCCAGATCGGAATACGTGCTCGGGTTGGTTTCCGACGAAGCATAAAAGCCCAGGATGTCGAGTTTTTCGCCGGGATTAGCTACCAGGTAGGTTCCCAGCGAGTCGAGTTCGGGACGCACGGCGCTCAGGTTGGCTTCGGCGCCGGATTTGGCAAAACCGAAATTACCCTTGGCCTGCAGACTCAGCCCCCGGCCATCGGCAATGTACAGCGGCTTGGCGGCGAGCGAGGTGACCACCGGGACTTCTACGGGCTCATCGCAAAGTTCTTTGATCTGGCACACGTGCCAGTAGGTGGACAGGCCCATCCAAACGAATAGGGCAATCCACCAGGGGGCATTGTTGGAGGACATAAGCAGTTTGTAGTTTTGGTTAGGTAGTTCTGACTGACAATCATTGTGTTTGTCACGCTAAAAGTATGCTTTTGGCTTAGAAAGCACAATCGGTATTATATATAATCAAAAAAAGCCCGCATATCGTGAGACATACGGGCTTTTCAAACAGTGAAGCAAGTTTTAACGGTTCATCGAAATCAGAAATTCCTCGTTGTTGCGGGTGCCTTTCATGTTTTCCAGGATGAAATCCATCGACTCCATCGGGTTCATATCGGCCATGTGCTTGCGCAGGATCCACACTTTTTTCAGTGCCTCCTTGTCAAGTAGCAGATCCTCGCGGCGCGTACCCGAAGCAACCACATCGATGGCGGGATATACCCGCTTGTTAGAAAGCTTGCGGTCAAGCTGCAATTCCATATTGCCCGTGCCTTTGAATTCTTCAAAAATAACCTCGTCCATTTTGGAACCGGTATCAATCAGCGCGGTGGCAATAATGGTCAGCGAACCACCTTTCTCCACATTACGGGCCGCACCAAAAAAGCGCTTGGGTTTGTGCAGGGCGTTGGCATCCACACCGCCGGACAGGATCTTACCCGACGAAGGTACTACCGTGTTGTAGGCCCGCGCCAGGCGGGTGATCGAATCGAGCAGAATCACGACATCGTGACCGCACTCGACCATCCGTTTGGCTTTTTCGAGCACAATGCTGGCGACTTTCACGTGCCGATCGGCAGTTTCGTCGAATGTCGAGGCGATCACCTCGGCCCGCACGCTGCGCTGCATGTCGGTGACTTCCTCGGGCCGCTCGTCGATGAGCAGGATAATAAGGAAAACCTCCGGGTGGTTGCGCGTAATGGCATTGGCTATTTCTTTGAGGAGCACCGTCTTACCGGTTTTGGGCTGCGCCACGATCATGCCGCGCTGTCCTTTGCCAATGGGCGCAAAAAGATCAAGAATTCGGGTGGAATATTGATCCGGGCGCGTACTCAGATTGAGTCTTTCTTCGGGAAAAAGTGGCGTAAGGTACTCAAATGGCACTCGATCTCGAATTTCCTCGCTCGTCTTGCCATTCACCGTCACGACCTTGAGCAGAGCAAAGTACTTTTCACCTTCCTTGGGCGGGCGGATTTGTCCTTTGACGGTATCGCCGGTTTTGAGGCCGAACAATTTTATCTGGGACGGCGATACGTAAATATCATCGGGGCTGGCGAGGTAGTTGTAGTCCGCCGAGCGCATAAAGCCATAGCCACCGTCCTGCATTATTTCCAAAACGCCCTCGTTGGTGATCAGACCGTCGAACTCGCGCACGTAATTATTATAGTTGCGCTTTATTTTATTAGTCTGGTCCTGACGGGCTTCGGGCGTCTGGCGTTCATTGCCGTTTTTACGCTTATTGTTGCGTTCGTCGTTATCACGTCGGTCGTTGCGCTCTACGTTCTCATTATCGCCATTATCCTCCGTCCCTTCGGTAGTGGTTTCATCGGACGTATCGCCGTCGTTTTGGCCGGAAATAATTTGCTCGTCACGCACCGGAACCTCCTCTTCAACTATGGGGTCTGGATTTTTTTCTTCCACCACCTCGGTATCCGTCTCGTTCTGGGCGTTGGCCTTACCGGCTCTTGGTGAGTCGGAGCCTATCTTTTTACCGTCGCCACCCACTTTGACAGGACGTCCGCGGCGGGCGGGTGCCTTTTCAGTTTTATTATCTTCCGGCGACACGAACATAATCGGCTCGACGACTTCCTCGGGTACCACGGCCACTTCTTCGTCAGCCGGTCGACGGGCCCGCTTTTTCTTGGGCTCAGCCGCTAGCTTTACCTTAGGGGCTTCGTCGGAGGCCAAACCTTCTTCGGCGGCGGGCATGATGGCCTGCTGCCCAAGGATTTTGTATACAAGTTCTTTTTTGGAGAGTTTACCGTAATCTTTAATGGCAAACTTTTCCGCAACAGCTCTAAGCTCCGAGAGAAGCTTCAAATTCAGTTCATCAATTGTAAGCATAGGGGAATGGTCGGTAAAGCAAGACTTTACCAGCTAGGTTATTAGTAACGGATGTGAAGTATCGGTATGATAAATAAAAATAGGATTGGGTCAGAATAGGCCAAGCATCGAAACGCTCAAAATGAATAGCGTGGGGAGGTGGGTTTCCAAGCGGATGACATACCTTGGTTGCAGGATGTTATTAAAGAAAAAGAGCCTGGGGTGGCAGGTATTCGGAGAAATCGGTCAGGGAATGGGGCGAAAGTACGGTACACTCGCATTAATTGCAAGTTTCGCCCGCTCAGCAAACAACTATTTCAATGGATTTTAGGTTCATTTCCCTTGTTCTCAGCTTAAAGACAGCGCTACCTACCATATTGGGGCTGAAATTTAGATCCGTATTCTTTAATGACCTCTCTCCTTAAAACGACAAAAACACCTTTGTACGGCGTAATGTCGCGGGCGATCGGGCAGTAATTCTCCGCCGGGTTAGCTAATCTGCGAATAAAAGAAGAATTTTGCGGAATCATGAACATTGTGGTCGATTCGGGCAATACTTATTCCAAAATTGGCTGGTTCGAGGGAGACGACCTGGTTCGCCATGAGACCCGGCTCTCTTTTTCTGAACTCGCCAGTGCCGTGCGTGACACCACAGCCGTCGACCGGATCCTGTACGCCTCAGTCAGTCACCCGCTCGAAAAATTTTTCTCCGCAGTCCAACCAATCGTGCCCGTTTTGCATCTTGATAACCAAACACCCCTGCCAATCACCAAAAACTACGCCACACCGGCGACGTTGGGAGTGGACCGGCTGGCGGCAGCGGTGGGGGCGGTAGCGCTCTTTCCAGGTGAGGATCGGCTGGTGATCGACATGGGAACCTGCGTCACCTACGATTTTGTGGATCGGGCGGCTTGTTTTCAGGGTGGGGCCATTTCGCCGGGCGTGCGTATGCGATTCAAGGCCATGCATTCGTTTACTGAGCGCCTTCCCCTGGTCGAACCCGACGCTTCTCCCGCGCTCATTGGTAAAAGTACCCGCGATGCTATGCTGAGCGGGGTAATGAATGGCCTGGCGGCCGAATTGACCGGATTCATCGACCGTTACCGCGCCGAACAACCCGCCTGTCGGGTGCTGGTGTGCGGGGGCGATGCGCCTTATTTTGAAAAGCTGCTCCCGACGCCAGTCACCGTGGCCGCATCACTCGTATTGATTGGATTGAACCGTATTTTAAATCACAATGTCGCTTTACAACCTCAATAAGTCTTACCTCACCGCCCTATTCGGGTTGGCTATCACTTTGTCAACTCTTTCCTCAAGTCACGCTCAGGGATTGGGCAATTCACCTTACAGCGTGTTGGGGGTAGGAGAACCATACAGCGACGCTTTTTCCAGCAGTGTGGGGATGGGTGAAGCGGGCGTGAGCACCAGCAACGGCATCCACATCAATAACCTCAATCCGGCGCTGTGGGCGCGCAACCGCTTCACCACTTTTGAGTTCGGGGCGATTGGACAGTACAAGGAAATTAGCTCCCCAAATGCCTCGCAACGGGATTTTGGCGCCAACCTGGCTTATCTTGCCCTCTCCTTGCCCGCCAAACCACGCTGGAAAGTAGGCGTGAGTTTGAAGCCTTACAGCTTCGTCGATTTTCAGAGCCGCACCAGCGCCAAAGTACCCGGTACGATATACGATACCGAATATCTTTATTCCGGCAAGGGCGCAATCAATAAGGTAGCCCTGACCAACGCATTCCTGATTGGCAAATATTTGAGCGTGGGACTGGAGACAGGCTATCTTTTTGGCAACGTCCGCCGGGCCTCGGAATCGCAGCTAGTAATTGGCGATGGCTACGACTACCTCGTGAGCCGCAATGAGCGCACCGGTTATTCCGATTTTTCTTTTAAAGCTGGAACCGCCGTACGTATACCAATCAAAAAGGACGATAAACTTTACCTCAACCTGGGTGGTGCCTACACCTTTGGAACCGATCTTAAAGCCAGACAAACCACGAGCTTTGAACTTACCAACAACAACGGACTGGCTCCCATTGGCACGCCCGATACGCTGTCCAACAACGCGAAAGGCAATGTGCATCTACCCTCCCAGTTTCAAATCGGGGCCAGTCTCGAATGGCCCTACCAGCTCACGCTCGCCGTCGATTACTCGCTGCAAAGCTGGTCGAACTACCGCAGCTTTTCCAACAACAATGACAACCTGACTAACACCGGCCGCATTCACGCGGGCGTTGAGTACATTCCGTCATTTTCCAATAGCGCGCCTTATTTCAAGAAGGCTGAGTACCGGCTCGGGTTTAGCCACGGAAAAATGCCTTACAATCCAGCCGGTATAAATTTGAAAGACACCAACTTTACATTCAGCACTACTTTCCCGATCAATGGGGGCAACTCATTTACGCTTTCGCTGGTGGGTGGTATGCGCGGCGTGGCCAGCACGCAGTCTGTCAAAGAGCGCTATGGCCGGGTCGTACTGGGCATTACGTTGGTGGACAATACCTGGTTCCAGAAGCAGCGCATCGACTAACGCGCTGGTCCGGCCATCTTGTTGCATATGAATTTAAAGCTTCCCGTTTTCATTCTCATCGTTACATTTTTCTCGGCCTGCGCGGAGAAGCAAGACCCGACTTTGACCCAATACAAGGGTCCGGTGGAGGAGATTAGTGATGTGTTGCTGCAATACAGTGAAGAGGGGCAGCAGCGCGTGGAAGTAAAAACGCCGCTGCAATACCGCTACCAAAACGACGACAAGGTTTTTCCCGATACGGTCAATATCAAGTTTTACGATGCAACGGGCAGCAAAGTGGTCACGACGCTTCGCTCCGATTCGGGCCGATTCGACCAGCGCAGCAACCAATACATCGTGAAGGGAAATGTAGTGGTGATTAACAAAGTGGAACAGCGACGTCTGGATACGCCGGAACTCTACTGGAATCCGACCACTAAAAAGGTATTCACCGAAAAAAACGTGCTGATCAAAAATTTAGCAACGGGTTCTTTCACCAAGGGTAAGGGCCTGGATGCCAACCAGGATTTCTCTTATATGAGTATTCGCAAGCCGGAAGGAATCTTCGACGTAAATCCAGGGCTGCAATAAATTTTAGGCTAACGGCTGTTATGAGGCACGTTATCATTCCTCTCTACTTAAATTCCGTCTTATCCTTTCCACCTTTTGCTGTTATTGGTTACACCGCAATAGAGACGCAGTGACCGAGTCGATGCGGGTGTATGTTGTTTCGTTGCCCCAGGAATTGCTGACGTAGGTGACGATTTCGGCTATTTCGATGTCGGTCAGCTTGGGATTGGCGGGCATCGGACGGTTGTATGTTTTGCCCGCCACCACGATTTCTCCTTCTAATCCATTCTTGATAATACACACCAGCGGACCGGTCTGCGACACGTACTTCGACCCAATAATGGGTGGATACAAATTAGCCAGCCCTTTGCCGTCGGCCTGATGGCAGTTAGCGCAATTGGCGGTATACAATTGGTAGCCCTCCGAATAATATTGGTCGCGTTTCAATTCATCCTTGCTTTCGCAGGCAGCAGACATAACTACCAGGAAAAGCAACCCTATGCGCGGGTAATCCAAATTGATTTTCATTAGATTGTAGTTCCAATCAGAAGCTTCACTCCGATGCTACGGAATAGCCGGTCGGTCTGCGGGGCCGTCGTCGCCCTGTCCTATATCCTTACTTATATTCGGCCAGGAGTCGGTCGATATCCTTCATGAGTTTCTCGGTACCCTCTTCGGTAGTACCGTCGTACATGCCGCGCACGCGGCGATCCTTGTCTATCAGCACAAAGGCACCGCTATGGATATAACCTCCCTCGGCGGCCTCGTCTTCTTTGGCCGTCACGAGGTAATGCCCTTGCCCGATATCGTAGATTTCATCCTTCGATCCCGTCAGGAACTCCCACGTCGTACCCTGCACACCAAGGTCTTCGGCGTACTTTTTAAGTACTTCGGGCGTATCGTGCGTCGGGTCGATGGAGTGCGATAGAATCATGAAGTCAGGGTTGTCCCTAAACTTGTCGTAGACTTTAATCATTTGCCGCTTCATCACCGGGCAAATCGTGGGACAGGACGTGAAAAAGAAATCCGTCACGTAAATTTTCCCGGCTACGTCTTTTTGGGTCACGGTATCACCCAGTTGGTTTACGAAAGCAAAATCGGGAATGGTGTTGTACACGGTGTCCGTTACCGTCTTGCCGTCGACCTCACGGGTAACGGCGTCGCGCTCGCCCAAAATGGGCAGGCGGTCGGAGGCATTATCGCAAGCGGCCAAAGTCAGTACGGCCATCGCAACAAAGCCTGATTTCAGTAGGATATTCATGATTTTTTGGGGGCTAAAATAAAAAACAGAAGCGCTTTTCTCACTTCAAAAATTCCTTCGCCGCTTCGATGCTTTTGTCGGTTCGCTCCCTCACCAGCTGTATCTTATCTTTTTCGAGGCGAAAGTATTCCATCGCTGCGGGGCCAGGCAACGCCTTGGCCGAGTCGCCCCGGTAGGCGTACATCCAATCCATCATCAGGCTATCCGCGGTGGTAAGTTCCTGTCTCAATTCCAGCGCTTTGAGTCGTTGACCGGCCTGGGTATTGCTGGCTACTCCTTCCTGCTGTAAGCTGTCGAGCGCTGTGATCCGGCTTCTCAAACTCTTCTGCAACGTGTTAATCGTACCCATCCGGGGCATCACTTCGTCGTGGATGTCCATCACTTCCTTTTCCAGTTCCTGCACCTTTTCGGCATTCTGATTACAGGCGGCAAGTACCAGGGCAAAACACGCAATTATTACTATTCTCTTGAACATCATCTTGATTTTAGAGGGGATAAGGTAATTTTTAAAGCCAGTATGTTTTAAAACAGTGTCGTCTGCGTCTTCTCGGTCATCTGAGCGGTGGAATGTGTCAGGATTTCGCGGGCATTGCTGACCACGGTTTCCGAAGGTTTATTACCCCCAATCATCTGAGCGATTTCCCCTACCCTTTCCTCAAAGCCTAACTTCCTGATACGGCTCACAGTTTTGGCCGATGAGTGATCTTTGTACACGAAATAGTGGGCTGAGCCCTGAGCGGCAATCTGGTGCAAGTGCGTAATGGCAATAATCTGGTGTGTTTTAGCCATTTGACGCATCATGTTGCCCATTTTAATGGCGATTTCACCCGACACACCCGTGTCTATTTCATCGAAAACGATCGTCGGCAACTTGCGCTTATCGGCCAGGATATACTTGATGACCATCATCAACCGGGAAAACTCACCACCCGAAGCCACATTTCGTAACTCCTGCGGACGAATGCCTTTGTTGGCACTGAACAAAAAGGAAATGAAGTCGACGCCTTCGGTAGTCGGCGGCACCTCGGAAGCCTCAATGTCGAGCGAGGCATTGGGCATGCCCAAGTCAATCAATCCTTCACATATGTTTTTCTCGATATTCTTAAAAACGGCCCGGCGCGCGGCGGAAAGTTTCCGGGCGCTTAGTATCATTTTCTCCTGCGTGCGCTCGGTTTGAGCAAGTGCCTTGGCTAGGTCGTCGTCCATGTTGAGCACCTTACTCACCTTGCTTTCGAGATCGGCCTGAAGCGCCAGAAGTTCGTCCACCGTACGTAACTGGTGCTTTTGCTGTAACTGATAAATCAGATCGAGCCGTTCGCGTACCAGGGTACTGCGGTCGTCGTCCACTTCCACCAAACTACCCGCATTGTTTATCTCGTTGGCCAGATCGCGCAGCTCGATCAGCGTACTTTGGGCGCGGTCGCGCAAGGGGGTGTACCCCTCCACCAAACGGCTGGTTTGCGTAAGGGTACCCACCGCATTTTTGAGCAAATCCAGGATCGACTGTTCGGGGTTGTCAAGGTAGTCAAAGGCCAGTTGCAGCTTTTCCTTAATCTCGACGGCGTTTTCTAGAATATTGAGCTCTCGCTCCAGCGAATCCTGCTCATCGGGCAGCAGGCTAGCCTCGGACAGTTCTTCGTACAAAAAATTGTTGTAGTCAAATTCCCGTCGCAGGCGGTCTGAATCCTTTTTGAGAGCTTCGTATTTATCCTTCGCCTGCTTAAAACTCCGAAAATCAATCCGATATTTTTTGAGCAGTTTGTCGGTTTGGGCGTATACGTCCACCACCTGCAACTGAAACTCGTTGTTACCCAGCATGATCGAATCGTGCTGGGAGTGACTGTCCATCAACTCGCTGGTCACCCGGCGCAGCGTGTCCAGGTTGACCGGCGTGTCGTTAACGAAGGCGCGGGACTTGCCACTAGGCGCAATTTCCCTTCGAACAATGCAATGGGTACCGAAGTCGAGCTCTTCCTCCTCAAAAACATGTTCAAGCGCATAACCCGACACATCGTAGGTACCCTCAATGACGCATTTTTTAGTCGGATCGTATAGCGATTTCCCGTCCGCCCGATTACCCAGCAGCAGGCCGATGGCCCCCAGCATGATGGATTTACCGGCTCCAGTTTCGCCGGTGATGATATTAAGCTGAGGATCAGGCGATAATTCCAGATGCTCAATGAGCGCGTAATTTTTTATTAAAAGATTGGCAAGCATAGTGATTTTCGTCCTGGCTTTCGCGTCGAAGTTAGCAAGAAATCAACAATTCGTAAGCCGGGGCCGTTCGGCCCGGCGCGGGTATTTTGGCAGGAAAATTTTTGGAGGAAATTGGCGTAGACCGGAAAACCTACCCGTGGGATGAAGCTAGTTCGTCGTGGATAATTTCCGCAATTTCGGATAATAAAATCCCATGCGTATGGCTGCGCAAATCTTGAATTTCAAGCGCTTCGACCGAGAAAGATTCCAATCGACCGAATACCGTGCGGTCGTCGCGGCAAACGACGTTGACCTCTATGCCGAGTAAAGCGGGCAGCGCGGCCGGAATCGCAGCCGGGAATATCCTGAGAAGTCGCTTGCTCATAAACCGTGATCGAGGATGGGTGATTCTTGAAAACGCTATTGAATCAACCGCCGGTACAGCTCGGTTTTGGTCGGGTCCACCGCCGACAGCAGCGTGTAGGCCTGCTGCCGCTCATCGGGCGACGCTTCGCGCATAATGTTGTAAAGTTCGTCGGATTTGCCATCGAAGAAAGAGTTGATAACCACCGCACCGGGCCGCAACTGCGAGATTTGCTTGGCGGTGGTAAGCAGTTCCAACGTTTTTTTGCGGGATAGCCCCGGTGTTTCGGTCGCCGTATCGAGGCCCTGGCGGTAATAGCCGTAAAGCGATTCGCGGAACGGCAGAAATTGCTGGCTCATCAGATTCTCGATCAGCCAGTAGCGGCTACGGGTATCGCTGATATTGCGCCACACCTTACTGTATTGGGAAGCGCTTCCCGCCAGGTTGGTCAAGTTAAAGGCTTTGGTCAGATACGGCGTCCCACCGGCTTTACTGAACGAATCATAGTCCATCGTGAGCGCGATATAGGAATAAAACGCCAAGATATAGGGCAGCTCACTGGTGTAGCTGTTTTCGTTGAAAAACATCGGCGTGTTGGGCAGATAAATGAAGTTGAAGTTGCGGTCGACAAAACTCAGCAGCACGGTCTCGTAGGTAGAATTGAATACCGGCCGGGTCACGATAAACTGCGCGTTGGCTTCGTAGCTGCCCTGCGCCAACGACTTGATCAGGTTGATGTTCAGCTTGCATTTGATGCGTTCCTCGGTAGAAAACTGGTCGTTGGTCCAGCGGGTTGTATTCATGAAATCGCTGATGTAGGTCTTCAACTGATTCATGCTTTGGGCGTCCGTTTTCTGCTGAGCCACGAGCTGGTCGTAGTTGAGCGTCACGGTGCAATTCAATTCCTGCGCTTGTAAGCGGCTGGAAGCGGAGCCCAACAGCAATACGAGGATAAATTTTCCGAGATAATTTTTCATACGACACCCCATTGCGCTACAATAATTTCGAGTAAGTCCTGCGCGGCTTCCTGCTTGGTTTTCAATTCGAAATGGCGCACAAGACCTTCCCGGTCAATAACGGTAATTTTGTTGGTATCGTGTGCAAAGCCCGCGCCGGGATCGTTCAGCGAATTCAGCACGATGTAATCCAGGTTTTTGGTCGCTAATTTCCGGCGGGCATTTTCCAGCTCATGGTCGGTTTCCAACGCGAAGCCGACCAGCAATTGGTTTTGCCTTTTTCGCGGTCCCAGCGTTCCAGCGATGTCGGTCGTTTTGGTCAGCTCGACTTGCAATTCCCTTTC